>CADCOZ010000026.1 GCA_902803125.1 uncultured Ruminococcus sp. | reverse complement strand
GGATACCGTCCCCAACCTTGACATTGGCCGTGCCTTGATAAACTTCCACTTTTGTTACCGTTCCGTCAGCGATGGATTTCATATTGCTGAGCGGAACGGCTTCTTTTTGCTCCACCACAGCGTTCAGGTTCGGACTGATGTTGACTTCTGCATGGGTATCTGTAATATTGACGGTCATCCAGCTGATACGCTTATCATTGACCGACAGTTGGTGAATCATATCGGAAACATCTATGCTGTCAGTTGGTGTCCCTTCGGTCAGTCCTTCTTCGGCCAGCATTTGGCGAACCTCATATTCGTTGATGAGAGCCGGTGTGCGAACGCTGATGCTCCACACCATACCGGAAAGAATATGACAGCCTGCACCGCATAGTATCAGTCCGACTAACAGACCACAGCGGTAACGGTACTGTCGGAGCCGATGAGGGCAACCGAAATATTGGATATCCTGTATAGTGGTATCCGTCTTTTGGGCAATATCGAAAAGGGAAGCCTTTTCGCTTTGTCGGGTCATAGCGGTGATAAAGCCGTTTTCCCGTGTCAGTCCCCATAGATTTACGCCCCGTCTGGCGGCGGCATTCAAAAAGCGTTCCGGAAAGGAACCGTCAACCGAAAATCGGATATAGCCGAATAACCATCGCAGCATCCTAACGATCATCATGCTATCTCACCACCAGAAATAAATAATAAATAATAAAGAATAAATAATAATGATATAGGTCAAAAAGTCAGCAAATTTTGAAAGAGGCTTTGAGCTTTTTCCTTAGCTTATGTATTCAATGGATGTCAGAAAGCCGTGAATGACAATGTCCTTCTCGTTCATGGTATGGATGTGAAGCCCTCTGCCGTGGAAAGCAACCACATAACGGCCTGCGCTGAGTTTAATGGTGTGGTCGTTATACTCTAAAATGCCTTTACTGCCTTCAAAGATGACCTCACGGTTGCTGCTGATATCCATATGTACCCCGCCGAGATAGGCACCAAGCATGGTTTGCGGCCGTTTGACCGGCTTCTTTTTTTGCTTCATACTGTCCCTCCCTTTAGTATAGTGAATAGTGGTTAGTGAATAGTATTCTAACGCAGAGCTTTGGGCTTTGGGATATCAACAATTCCACTAACCACCTGCTTGATTGTATGCCATCAGCGGCGGCTTTATTCACCGGACCTGAAGCATTTACGGACAGAAACCGCATATATTGATAGGGGGTGATGGGATATGAAGAAGGGCTATCAAAGCCGCTATAAGGCGGTAACGGCTGTGTTGCTGATGGGCGGCCTCTTGTTTCTCATGCTCTTTTTTTCGGCTGATACGGCGGCCGGCGTAAAGAAGGGACTGACCTATGCCTGTGACCTGCTGGTGCCGTCATTGTTTCCGTTTATGGTGCTGTCCTCTTTCCTCATGCGGTCAGGCTTTGGACGGTATCTTGAAGGATGCTTTGGCTTTGTGATAAGGCATTGGTATCGACTGCCGGACTGTGCCGGAGGTGCCATTATCTTCAGCTTCATAGGCGGCTATCCGGTTGGTGTCAGCTGTGTGCGTGTGCTGTGGGAACAGAAAAAAATCACTGACCGTCAGGCGGAACAGATGATGCTGTTTTGTGTGGGAGCCGGTCCCGCCTTTCTGATCACGGGTATCGGCACGATACTGCTGAACAGTCCGCAGGCCGGTGTCCTGCTGTTTTTGTCACAGCTTTTTTCCGGTCTGCTGTTAGGCCGCTTGGCAGGCCGCTGGCTGGGAGAGCCTCAGCCAAAGGGTAACCGTCAGCAGGCAGATGTGCCATCGGTCAGCATGACAGAAGCGTTTATGGTATCCTGTTCCGGGGCGGCCAAATCCCTGCTGAACATGACAGCGTTTATTGCTTTCTTTTCGATGGTATTGGCACTATGTGAACGAACAGGCTTATGTTCAGCGGTAAAAAACGTGCTGATGGCCTGCGGCTTGTCCTATCCGATAGCCAATAATGTGTTTCATATCGTTATGGAGGTCACGATAGCTTGTCAAGGCATCGGTCAAGGCGGCTGTCCTCTTTGGCTCATGGCCTTGGCGACCGGTTTTGGCGGTCTGTGTGTACACGGTCAGATACTGACGATGGCAGGCAAAATGCCTATGAACAAGAAGCGTTATTTGCTGTTTAGAGCCATGAACGGATTACTCTCTGCCGGCATAGTATATACAGCAGACCGCTTTTTCCCTCAGACAGCTTCCGTCTTTGCGGTGAGTGGTGCCGTACAGGCCAAATGGTTCTCCATGTCGGCTATCGGTTCGGTTGCTCTCCTTCTGCTGTCTATTCTGTTTGTGGTTAGCTTTTCTTTTAGGTCAGCCACTTGGGGGAGGGGAAAGCTCAAAACCCAAAGCCTCTTTCAAAATTCGCTGACTTTTTGACCTATATCATTATTATTTATTCTTTATTATTTATTTCTGATTGTGAGGTTTGACTATGTGTGGTATTGCCGGATGGTTTGATAAAAAGAAGGATTTTCGTCAGGAAAAAGAGGTTTTGAATCGAATGGCAGAAAAGATAAGGCATAGAGGTGCCGACAGCGGCGGCCTGATGATTGGCGAGGGGATTGGCCTTGTGCATCGTCGGTTAGCGGTAATTGATGTGGAAAACGGCCTTCAGCCTATGACCATGCGGCAGGGGCATCGTGTCTGTACGATTGTCTATAACGGTGAACTGTACAATACGGATGAAGTGAGAGAAGAGTTGGAAGGACTTGGTTTCGGCTTCCGCACCCATAGCGATACAGAAGTTGTGTTGGCGGCCTATCTGTGTTGGGGCGGCAACTGTGTGGAAAAGCTCAACGGTATTTTTGCCTTTGCGGTATATGATGAGGAACGCAAAAGCCTATTTATGGCAAGAGATAGAATCGGCGTGAAACCGCTGTTTTTTTATCAGTATGATCAGGGCCTGATTTTTGCCTCGGAGGTACCGTGTCTGCTAACTCACCCAATGGTGAAGCCGATGGTTTCGGAAGAAGGTCTGTATGAACTGTTTTTAATGGGTCCCGGCCGGAGCTTAGGCCAAGGGATATTTAAGGGGATTGAGGAATTGCTGCCGGGAGAGTGCGCCTTCTTTGACGGCGAAAAGCTCTATCGCCGCCGCTACTATACATTGACCGCCAAGGAATACGGCGGTGATGCGTCACAGGCCTTGACAGAGGTGCGGGAATTGCTGACCGATGCCATTGAACGACAGTTGGTGTCTGATGTGCCGCTGTGCTGTTTTCTGTCCGGCGGTTTGGATTCGAGCATCATTTCGTATGTGGCGGCACAAAAACGCCGCCGTGACGGCGACAGCCCGATAGATACCTATTCGATTGACTATCTTGATAACGATAAGTATTTTCAAAGCAGTCTGTTTCAGCCAACGCCCGATAGTGAATTTATCGGTCTGATGGCCAATGCTATCGGTTCCAACCATCATAACGTGACGATTGATAACACCGAGTTGTTTGAAGCACTCTGTCCGGCGGTAGAAGCCAGAGGGTTTCCCGGCATGACGGATGTCGATGCCTCTTTATGGCTCTTCTGCGGAAAAATCAAGGAGGATTTCACGGTCGCTTTATCGGGTGAATGTGCCGATGAGTTGTTTGGCGGCTATCCGTGGTATCATCATCAAGAGATTCTGTTTGAAGAAACCTTTCCTTGGTCACGGTCACTGGCGGTTCGGCGGTCGATTCTGAAAAAAGGCTTGTTGCCGCAGGGGGAAGACTACGTGCGGCAAAAGTATATGGATACCTGTGTCCACACAGAAAAATTGCCGTCCGACAGCCCGCTGGACAGGCGTATGCGGGAGATGTTCTCGCTTAATTTCTATTGGTTCATGCAGACGCTTCTTGACCGAAAAGACCGTATGTCTATGGCACACAGCTTAGAGGTGCGGGTACCGTTTTGTGACTATCGGATTGTGGACTATGCTTTCAACCTGCCGTGGACGATTAAGGCCTTGAACGGTCGGGAGAAAGGCATCGTGCGGGAAGCCTTCAGAGGTCTTTTGCCCGATGTCATCATTGACCGAAAAAAGAGTCCCTATCCCAAAACCCATCATCCGCTGTATTTTCAGCTGTGTGCGGCAGAGGTAAAGAAAATATTAGCGGATAAGACCTCACCGCTGTATGAGCTGTTGGACAGAAACGGTGTGGAACGTATTATTGAACAGCCCGACAGCATTGTTTCACCGTGGTATGGTCAGCTGATGAAGGCCCCGCAAATACTGGCCTATCTGATTCAGCTGTACTACTGGTTTCGCCGCTATCAAGTCACCATTGGATAATGCGGAAAACGTGGAATGTGGAATTGTTGATGGCGCAAAGCTCAAAGCTCTGCGTTAAAATACTATCCACTATTCACTAACCACTCTTTGATAGGGCGGCCGCTCACCATCTATTCAGTCGGTCAATTGACAATACCCGCTCGGATGCTTGAAGAGCGGGTATTTTTTTGGGTAAGATAAATGATTTCATTGTCCATGTTTTTGTACTGTAAACGTGAATTTTTTATTGACAAAAATTGCCTGCGGTGATATAATCATTCTCAAAAAGATGTGAACAAAATCACTAAAAATAGCTAACATTCTGAAGATTAAAAGGGGGAACAGCTATGTTTGCGGCCCATATCAATGAACGTCAGCAGGAACAGTCGGCAGAGGAGCATTGTCGGGCGGCAGCGGCCTATGCCGCCGCAGAAGGAGAGGATCTGCATCTTAGCCATACCATGCAATTGGCAGGGCTTCTGCATGATTTGGGCAAATGCACAGCGGCTTTTGATACTTATCTGCGTGACGCTCACAGCGGCAAAAAAGTTAAAAGAGGCAGTGTCAATCATTCCAGTGCGGGAGCCCGCTTTATAACAGAACGTTTCCGTCCGCAAAGCATGGAGGAACTGCTGACACAACAGCTGATAGCGTATATTGTGATGTCCCATCATGGTTTGAACGACTGCCTGCATTATGACGGCAAAGATAATTATACCGCACGGCTGTATCCGCAGGCGGACACCTATCAGGAGGCGGTCAGCGGTGGAACATGGCTTTTGTCTGAGGAGTTGGACACCCTTTGGAAAGAAGCCTGTCAGGAGGTCAGCGATATGGCGAGGTCTATTCAGGCCATTGTCACGCAAATGCAGACACAGAAGCCGACAGAGGAGCGAACATTTCTATACGGCTGTCTGACACGAATGCTGTTATCTATGCTGATAGATGCTGACCGCAGGGACACGGCCGCCTTCATGGACGGTCAGCCGCCGCTTTGTCCCACAGAAGAGGAGAGAACCGTCTTTTTTGCAGACTGTGCAGAGAAGCTGGAACAAAAATTAGCGTCCTTTGCGGGGGAGGCAGGCAACAAGATTATCGAATGGCGGCAAAAGATGGCGGAGGAATGCCTTTCCTTTGCGGAACATCGTTCGGCCTCGCAGACAGGCGGGATTTATAAACTGCCCATTCCCACCGGCGGCGGCAAGACGTTTTCTGCCATGCGGTTTGCTTTGCGGATAGCCCAAAAGGAGCGAAAGCACCGAATTATCTATGCGGCACCGTTTTTGTCGATTCTTGAACAGAACGCTGAGGAATTGAAGAAGGTTTTCGGTGCCGGTGAAAATATTTTGGAGTATCACTCCAATGTACTCAGGGACGAAACGGATCAGGAAACCCTCAGACGGCAGGAATGTTTAGCGGAGGACTGGAGCAGTCCGATGATTCTCACCACAACGGTTCGGTTATTAGAGGTGTTGTTTGGCGGCGGTACAACGGATATTCGCCGTCTGCATCGGCTGAAGCAGTCGGTCATTATTATTGACGAAGCCCAAACGATTCCGGTTCGCTATATCAATCTGTTCAACACCATGATGAATTTTTTGGCCTATGCCGCCGGCTGTATTGTTGTTTTATGCACAGCCACCCAGCCGATTTTTGAAAAAGCCCCTCGGCCTTTGCTTTTTGCACAGCCGGTTTCTATCATTGCACAGCCGGAAGCGGCGGCACAGGCGTTCAAGCGGACGGAGATTATCGCAGAGGACGCACTGAACCGTTTCGGCACGGAAGCGTTGGTTCAATGGATGACGGCACACATGAGCGGCAGTACCTTGGTGATTCTGAACACCAAAGCGGCTGTTCGCAAGCTGTATGAAGAAATGAAGGCATGGCTGCCGCCGGAGTATAAACCGGTTCAGCTCACAACCTATATGTGCGCCCAACACCGTTTAGATGTCATTAAAGAGATGAAGCAGGCGCTTGACCGTCACGAAAAGATTTTCTGCATCAGCACACAGCTGATAGAAGCCGGTGTAGATATTTCTTTTGAAACGGTGTTCCGTTCACTGGCAGGTCTGGACAGTATTGCACAGGCGGCCGGCCGCTGTAACCGACATGGCGAGCAGAGCGATGCGGGTAAGGTATATATTTTCAGTTATGAAGAGGAAAACATTTCTGCTTTAGAGGACATCAAAGAGGGGCAGCAGGCCATGCGGGATCGTTTATACCGCTATCAGGGAGAGGACCGGCGAGCCGCCGGAGCCGATTTGAGTCCCGATGCCATCCGGAAGTATTACGAGCAGTATTTTTACAACCGCAGTGATATCATGGATGCGCCGGCAACGCATTATGGAGCAGAATATTCCGATAAGCAGTCGCTTTATTCGTTTTTAAGCAATAACCTTGCGGCCAAGAACGAATTCGAGAAGAATCATCCGGGTCAGAAGTTTTGGCTGCCTCTGCCGCAGTCATTCAAAACAGCGGCAGAACTGTTCCGACCAATTGAAAAGGTCAATAACCTGAGTGTGATAGTGTACTATGGGCAGTCGAAGGAATGGATCGACCGGTTATACCGCACATCAGACCGGTCGGAAAAGCGGAAACTCCTGCGGCTGTTACAGCGGTATACCGTAGAGCTGAACGCCCGTTCCTCTCTGGTGCGGGAATGGCTTAGCCGTGGTATGTTGGAAACACTGCCGACAGAAGAAGATATTTATATTCTGACCGAAGGAGCCTACCGGCCTGATGTCGGTGTCACAGCAGAGATGGGCGATTGTATTGTATAGCATACCGTTCCATGCGGCTAATTGTTAATTGTTAATTGCACAGCAAAGAAGGGTGAGAAGATGCTTAAAAACAGTATTACGTTTAAGGTCTACGGTAAATATGCGTTGTTTACCGACCCGCTGACCAAGATAGGCGGCGAGAAATTTTCTTATGACGTTCCGACCTATGGGGCGTTGAAAGGTATTACGGAATCCATTTACTGGAAACCAACTTTTATTTGGGTGATTGATGAAGTAACCGTTATGAAACCGATCCAAACGCAGTCCAAGGGGGTGCGTCCCCTGCGGTACAGCAGTGATTCGCCGCTTTTGTCGATTTATACCTATCTGTATGACGTGGAATATATTGTCAAAGCCCATTTCGAGTGGAACGAGAACCGTCCCGATTTAGCAAAAGACCGCTTTGAGCAGAAGCACTGGGAGATTGCCGAGCGAATGATAGAACGGGGCGGCCGCAGAGATATCTTTTTAGGCACCAGAGAATGTCAGGGCTATGTGGAGCCGTGCGACCTTGACTCGAAGGACGGTTTTTATGCCAATATTGCCCAAAGAGCCTTTGGCTATATGGTACACGGCATCACCTACCCCGATGAACAGACCGGTGAAGCGTATGATAAGAAACTGATGTCTGTGCGGCTGTGGCGGCCTGTCATGAAGCACGGCACCATAGCATTCCCTCGTCCGGACGATAAAAGCCTGATTATTCGGGAGATAGGGCCAAGGGAAGGAAAGGATTTTTCTGAGGGCGTGAACTTCTTGGGTTGGCAGGAATTTGAACAGAAAGGAGCGTGGTAATGCGATGAGTTGGTTGGAAATGCTGGCATTAACCTATGACAATTGTTTGAGCGAAGTCGGCAAAATGACGGTCGTAACGAAAAAATACGGCAAGAAAGAAGAGAAGGAAACCTATGTTTTACTGCCGATTTACCACATGACCAACAATGCGGCTCTTGAAGTGGTGCTCGATATTACCGGAGAAGAAGTTCTCGATATCATGAAGGTGGATAAAAAGGAGCAGATCACCATTATGCCGGCCACAGAAGATTCCGCCGGCCGCAGCAGCGGCATAGCCCCTCTGCCGCTTTGCGATAAACTCACTTATCTGGCCGGGGATTATGATGTGTATGTAATACCCCAAAAAGAAAAAGACAGGAAGCGGCCTCGTTATGATGCGTATATGGCTCAGCTGAAAAAATGGGCAGAACAGCCGGAAACACCTGCAAAGGTCAAGGCGATTTATCATTATTTGTCCAAAGGCTGTTTGCTCCATGACCTGAAGGAGAAGGGACTGTTTGACGGTACGGATGTGTTCGTGCGGTTTTCCGTTGTGGCAGAAGGTGACCTGTGCAGGCAAACTTGGCTCGACACAGCGATTCATCAAAGCTATATCGACTATTACCGCAGTACACTGACCAAAACAGGGCTTGACTATGTGACCGGTCAAACCGGTGCCATTACCGATAAGCTGCCCGCTAAGATCAGACACGCAGGTGACAGTGCCAAATTGATTTCCTCAAACGATACCACCGACTATACTTTCAAGGGTCGGTTCAAAACAGCCAATGAAGCCGTTACTATCGGCTATGAGGTTTCCCAAAAGGCTCATAACGCCCTGCGGTGGCTGATAGCACGGCAGGGTTACCGCAACGATTCTGAATATATTGTTTGCTGGTCTACCGGCAACCAGTCGGTACCCGATGTGATGGCAAGCCCTTATGCATTTATGCAGGATGATGATGCGAAAGAAGAACATTCGACAGATACAGAGGAAGTATTTGCCAAAAAGCTGGACAAAGCACTGGCCGGTTACCGCCAAAACTTTGCACAGTACGATGACCGTCTGAAAAACGGTATGCTAAAGGTCATTACCATGGCGGTGGATACCGCAGACGGAGCCGACCAAGGCCGTTTGTCCATTACTTACTACAACGAGCAGGACCCCGAACTGTTTTTGCATCATATTTTCCACTGGTATCAAGGGTGCAGCTGGCGGAAGTATTATCAGGTACTCAAGGAAAAAGGTCAGTTTCCCTTCCGCATGGGGTCGCCCTCTCTCCGGGAAATTGTCCTGACGGCCTACGGGACAGAGCAAAACGGCATCATGCAGGCCGAGAAAAAGCTGATGAAGAAAACGGTTGACCGCCTTTTGCCGTGTATCGTGCAGGGACAACGCATTCCGACAGACATCGTGCGGGCAGCCGTGAAAAATGTCAGCGACCCCAGACGGTTCAGCAGCTGTTGGAATACCCTGCTTGAAAGCGTCTGTGCTGTTATCAGAAAATATCAAATCGACT
>CADCOZ010000025.1 GCA_902803125.1 uncultured Ruminococcus sp. | reverse complement strand
GAAGCCGGAACAAGAAACGGTTTCACCGTCTGAAGAACCGTCCGAAGCAACAACAGCCGAACCGCTCCGTTCGGTGACTGAGGAACAGGAAACGGTTTCTCCGTTCGAAGAAGCGGAGGAAGATGCGGCGATGATGGTAAACCAACTGTTCGACAGCGGAGAGGAACCGGCGGTATCCGAGGATACCGTGACAGCCGCCCCAAAGCCGGCAGAATCCCACGAACCGAAGGAATCTTTTGTGCCGACAGCGGCGGCTTCTGCTGTACCGCCTGCCGAGCCGCATCGTGAGCAGGAACTTCCTGCCCATTCGCCCAAAAAACAGACAGCTGCCAAAAAACCCGCTTCTGCCAAAAAAACCGCTTCTGCCAAAGCAGAGGGGGAGCAGAAGAAAAAAAGCTATAATTCCTATAAGCGTTCCAGTGTCCGACAGTTTTCGTCTTTGATTTCCCTGCTGATTATGGTGCCGGTGTTTGCGCTGTTGGTGCTGTTCAACTGGTTCTTTCCCCGTTCGGAGGAATCCATGATTGAGAAGCGGAAACTGGCTTCATTCCCTGCGTTTACGGCGGAAAGCTATTTCAGCGGACAGTTCACGGCAGGAATCAATACATGGTTCACCGATACGGCCCCGTACCGTGATGACCTGAAAAATGCCGGCAACAGCTTCAAAGGGCTGTTCGGCATTACCACCGATGACAGCGTGAACTTTGTCGGCGATGTCAAGAAGGTGCCGAAGAAGGTCACGAAAAAGACGGATTCCTCCACACCCGAACAGAGTCAATCAGAAAGCAGTCAGCCGGTGCAGACAAGCAAAACCGAAACTTCCAAAGCCGAACAAAGCAGTCAGCCGGAGGAAAGTTCTGCCCGCAATTACCGTGAAGAAGATGCAGAATACAGCATTGAAAACGGCGTGATTGTGGTGTATCAGGACGGGCATTACAGAGGACTGGAAATGTTTGGCGGCGGTTCGGGCAACGCTTATGTGGATGCCCTGAACGACCTGCGTACCAAGCTGAACAGCAGTGTGAAAATGTATTCGATGATAGCCCCGCTGGCGAGTGAGTATTATACCCCTGCCAACTGTGAAGAATATACGATGCACCAGAAGGAGTATTTTGACGATATAGCCTCCCGTCTGAACGAGGGTATTGTGAGCGTGGATATCGACACGGTACTTTCGAAGCATACGGAAGAAGCGATTTACTGCCGCACCGACCACCATTGGATGCCGCTGGGGGCTTATTATGCCGCCGATACCTTTGCAAAAGCGGCGGGTGTGGACTTCAAGGAACTGAGCACCTTCCAGCCGGTAACGATTGAAGGCTTTGTAGGAACGATGTATGCGTTTTCCGGCGGCGATATCAACATCAAAAACGACCCCGAAAACTTCATCTATTATGTGCCGGATAACTATGAACAGTGCCATACAGATTTTTATGACACCTATTTTAACTTTGACTACACCGGTTCCTATTTCAAGGAAGTCGGCGACCCGCAGAGCAACGCTTATTTAACCTTCTTTGGCGGCGATGAACAAATTGTCAAGATTCGCACCAACGTGAAGAACGGGCGGAAGCTGATGGTCATTAAGGACAGCTACGGCAACGCCGTTCCCGGTTATCTGATGAACTCCTTGGAGGAAATCTATATTGCCGATATGCGGTATTTCAACCTGAATTTGGTTGATTTTATTGAACAGCTGGGCATGACGGACGTACTGTTCACCATGTGTACGTTCTCGGCCTTTGGCGACAATTCCTATAACCTGCCGCAGATGATTGAACAAAACGCCGGTCTGACGATTGTAGACGACTATCAGAAGGAGGAGTCCGCTGACGAAGAGGCGGTTTAACATCCTTCCCAACGGGGTGCAGGGGCAAAGCCTAACCAAGGATAAAGGAGAGAAAGACAGATGAAAGAATTAGCCTATCCGTTTGATGCGGAATATATCATCAAGAAACGCAAGTCTTTGAAACGTACCCTGTTAGCGGACGGCAGTAAGCGGCTGAAAAAGAAAATTGCCGTGCTGGGCGGTTCTACCACCAACGATATTGTGGTTTATTTGGAGCTGTTCTTGCTGGAGCAGGGCATTGAGGCAGAATTTTACCAGTCGGAATATGCCCAGTATTGGCAGGATGCGATGTTCCCGAACGAGGAACTGCTAACTTTTCGACCGGATATTGTGTTTATCCATACCACGAACCGCAATATTGCACAATATCCTTCGGTCAAGGACGATAAAGCCGCCGTGCAGGCGCTGTTGGACGGCGAATATGCCAAGTTTGAACAGATGTGGACAAAAATCGCTGAAACATTTCACTGTCCGATTATCCAGAATAACTTTGAGATGCCGTTCTATCGCCTGTTGGGTAACCGTGATGCCAGCGATTACCGCGGCAGAACCCATTTCCTGAACGCTCTGAACGAAAAATTCTATGAATACGCCGACAAAACCGAGGGCTTTTATATCAATGACCTCAACTATGTTTCGGCTTCCTATGGGCTGACGGCATGGAGTGACCCGTCCTATTGGAATATGTATAAGTATGCGATGTGTGTCGATGCCATTCCCTATTTTTCGTTCAATTTGTCGCATATCATCAAGTCGGTATTCGGCAGGAACAAAAAGGCACTTGCCCTTGATTTGGATAATACCCTGTGGGGCGGGGTGGTTGGCGATGACGGCGTGGAAGGTATCCGCATTGGTCAGGAAACCGGCGAAGCACAGTCCTATTATGAGTTCCAGACCTATATCCGTTCGCTGAAGGATTTGGGCATTATCCTGACGGTGTGTTCCAAAAATGACCACGAAAATGCGATAGCCGGCTTGAACCATCCCGAAGGGGCTTTGAAGCCGGACGACTTTATTATCATCAAAGCCAACTGGGAGAACAAAGACCGCAACATCATAGAGATTGCCAATGAACTGAATATTCTGCCCGATGCAATTGTGTTTGTTGACGACAATCCGGCAGAACGAGCCATTGTCAGCGCACAGATACCGGGTGTGAGTGTGCCGGAGATGGACGGTGTGGAAAACTATATCATGACACTGGACAGAAACGGCTTCTTTGAGGTCACCACCCTGAACGAGGACGACCTCAAGCGAAACGAAATGTACAAAGCCAACGCCCAGCGAGCGGCTCAGCAGGCGGCTTTCGGGGATTATCAGGAATACCTGCAAAGTCTGGACATGACCGCCGTGATTGATGACTTCCTGCCGGTCTATCTGCAAAGAATCACCCAGTTGTCGAACAAGAGCAACCAGTTCAACGTGACCACCAAGCGGTATACGCCCACGGAAATGGAAGAAGTGTTCGCAAGCAGTGACTATATCCGTCTGTATGGCAAGTTGGTGGACAAATTCGGGGACAACGGTGTGGTATCGGTGGTGATCGGCAAAAAAGACCCGGCCGACCCGACGGTTCTGCATATGGAATTGTGGCTGATGAGCTGTCGTGTACTCAAGCGGGACATGGAGTTAGCCATGCTGGACAGGCTGGTGGAACGCTGCCGTGAACAGGGCATCAAGACCATTAAGGGCTATTACTATCCGACCGCCAAGAACAACATGGTGCGGGAGCTGTACGGCTTCTTTGGGTTTGACAAGGTCAGCGAGGACGAAGCCGGTAATACCGTTTGGACGCTGTCGGTTGACACCTATGAGAGCCGCTGTCATGTGATTAAGGTAGAGGATAACACCGCCATAAAATAATTTCGGTATAATTCCCTGAAAGAAAAATAAGCGGCGGTTTTTTCGGTAGAATAATAGCACCGCCGCCTTCTGATCAACATGAAAAAGGAGAGAAAACAATGGATACCAAAACCATTTACAGCAGATTGAACAAAGTATTTCGTGACGTTTTTGACGATGACAGCATCACGGTCAATCCCAAGACCACCGCAGATGACATTGACGATTGGGACAGTCTGGAACACATCACCCTGATCAACGCCGTTGAGCGTGAATTCAAAATGAAGTTCAAAATGGGTGAGATTTCCTCTATGAAAAATGTCGGCGAAATGGTTCAGATTATTGCCGCTCGTGCCAAAGCATGATCTTGGAACCGTCAGCCACTTGGGGGAACCCCTTTTCTGGCGAAAAAAGGGGTTCCCCCAAACCCCTTCCCAAAATTCGCTGACTTGACCTCTTTGTTTGTTATAAGCAAAAAGAACCCCTGTACACTTCCCAACGGGACGGTACAGGGGATTTTTTTACGGTTAGGATTCAAGACCTGTCGTATATTTTTCAACATGGCGGCACAGGGCATCGAAGGTCTGCTGACTGAGGTCGTGTTCGACTTTGCAGGCATCTTCTTTGGCGGTATCTTCATCAACACCAAGGTTTACGAAGAACTTTGTCAGCATTTTGTGGCGGTGATAGGTGCGGCTGGCAATTTTCAAACCGGCCTCGGTAAAAGAGATGAAGTTGTCTTCATTCATGGTGATGTAGCCCCGCTCTTTCAAACGCTTTGTGGTATAAGTGACACTGGGCTTGGTTACCCCCAGCTGAACGGCAACATCAATGGAACGGATGTAACCTTTTTCTTCCTGAATCATCAGCATAGCTTCCAAGTAATCTTCAATGGTTTTGTCGGCGGCATGGTCTTTTTTCAAGGGAATCCAACCTCCTGTTACGGTACTTTTTGTCATTATACCAAAAAAAGTATGCCTGCGTCAATAGTTTTTTGTGTATCCCTAAAAATGTGGGAACGCAAAGCATTCCGAGAGAGCAGTTAATCGTCATCACCGAAAATAACGTAGCCGTCTAAAAAATCTTGAACTGCTTCGTCTGCGTCATCGTAAAAGCCGCTGTAAAAGACGAGTCCTTCGTCATGAAGCAGCTGACGGGTCGTTTCTGCCATATCACCGCACAGCAACCCGTCTGTTTCGAGCATTTGCAAAAGTCCGATGATGTCATCGGGAGTTTCGGCCATCGTGCCGACCAATTCACTGGTATCAACGGCACCGTTTTCGATGGTATAAATTTTCAAAACCGGAGTTTGTTCCAAACAGCGAAAGACTTTTCCGCTGGCTGTATCGTAAGGAACAGCTAATTTCATACGGTTGCCTCCTATTGGGTACATAAATCGTATGGAGCAATAACACCAACCTGAATAAAACTCAGCGAATTTAGGGAGGGGGCTGAGTACCTCTTTTTTCGCCGATAGCCCCGCAGAATTGATTGTTCCGCACCAAACTTTCGGAAGGACAACTCAGCAAATTTAGGGAGGGGGCTGAGTACCTTTTTTCGCCGATAGCCCCGCAGAATTGATTGTTCCGCACT
>CADCOZ010000024.1 GCA_902803125.1 uncultured Ruminococcus sp. | reverse complement strand
TCCCCCAACGGGGTGCAGGGGCAGAACCCCTGCTGGGAGGTTTGGAGGGCAAAGCCCTCCAAGACGAGGGGGATAGCATGAAGAAGATGATAAAAGGGAAGACGTTCAAGGTGTTGGTCGGGCTGGTGGTGTTTTTTGTGGTGTCGGGCGTGGCTTCTTGGGGGAACCCGTCTGTACGGTACTTTCTGACGGGGTTCTGGCTGACACCTCTTCAGCAGCTGACAACACGGGGAACACAGTCGATCGGTGAACAGCTGTCCCCACAGCAAAATTTGGATGAACTGTCGGCAGAAAACAATCGTTTGCGGGCAGAGAACCGCCGCTTGCAGGATATGCTGGTGGACTATTACACCATACAGCAGGAAAACGAACAGTTGGAAAAATTCTACAGCATCAAGCGTTCCCGTTCGGATTTTTCTGTGGTGCCGGCTTCTGTTATCGGACGGGATCCCAACGAACATTTCTATGGCTTTACACTGGATAAGGGCAGTGATGACGGCCTTCATCCGCAGGATCCCGTGATGACGGAAAACGGTTTGGTGGGATGGGTCAGTGCCGTAACACCGAAATCCTGTCAGGTCAGCACCATTTTGTCACCGGAAGCGGCCATAGGGGCAGAGGTACTGCGTACCCATGACAGCGGACTGCTTTGCGGGCAGGCCAAAGCGGCTGATGACGGTCTGACCCGTATGGTGAATTTGTCCTCACAGCATACCCTACAGCCGCAGGATATGGTGGTAACGTCCGGTTATGGCGGGCTGTTTCCCCAACATCTAAAGGTAGGACTGGTGAAATATACGGCTTTGGATGAGTATACCGGTATGCCGTTGGCCGTGATAGAACCGTTTGAAGATATCCGTTCGGTAACGGCGGTGGCGGTCATTACGGCGTTTGACCAATAAGTGCATGGGGGAGTGGCTTTGTACAGATGGCAGGTGATACGGTATATAGTGTATGGAGCGGAGATAGTGTTCGCTTTTTTGCTTCAGAGTACGCCCCATGCTTTGCCGGAGTTGTTTGGCGTGAAGGCGGTGGTGCTGGTGCCGCTGTCCCTGTCCTTTGCGGTCTATGAGCGGGAAACGGCGGCGATGGCAACGGGGGCGGTGTGCGGCTGGCTGGCCGATGGCTCCTATAGCGGGTCAATGAGCTTTTACGGCTTGGTATTGGTAATCAGCGGGTTTCTTGTCAGCAGTGGGTTTCGGTACTATTTCCGCCGGAACAGGCTGACCGTTATCTTGCTGTCACTGGCAGCCATACCGCTGATTCTGTCGTTAGAGTTTCTGTTTGGGTATCTCTTGAAGGGGTATCCGGACGGCGGTTATGTTTTTGTACGGCACTATATCCCCCGTATGGTTTATACACTGGCGTTCACGCCAGTGTGCTGTGCCGTGAACCGCCGCAGTGTCCGTTTATTTGTCAGCAGGGAGAGCAGATTTGTATGAAAGCAAGAATATGGCTGTTGGTCAGTGCGGTAGTTATAGCGGGAGCTTTATTTATCACACGGTTGGTTTGGTGGCAGATCGTACAGCATGAGTCCTACAGCCGTGCGGCGGCTGATAAGGCTGTATATACGCTGGAAGGAGAAGCCATAAGGGGCGAAATTTTTGACAGGAACGGTGAACCGCTGGTGGTCAATCTGACCGGGTATCGGATCGTCTTGAATAAACTGCTGATAAGAGATGAACAGCTGAATGAAATGATTGTCCGCTTGGTAACGGTAACGGAGGAATGCGGGGAGCAGTGGCTGGACGACCTGCCGATACATTTAGATGAGCGGGGACGGTACTATTTCGATGCGGACAGGTCAGATGAAATCACAGCCCTAAAAAGTCGGGAAGCGTTGAACATGAACCCCTATGCCACGGCAGAGGAATGTATGGCACAATTGGTGAAACGGTACGAATGTGAAAGCTATCCTCCTGCTTGGCAGCACTGTATTGTCAGTGTACGCTATGGCATGGCTCAAAACGGCTACAGCCTGACCAAACCTTATATTTTTGCGGAAGGCATTCGTGCGGAGTCTATGGCGGTGATTGCGGAACGCATGAGTGACGCTTCCGGTGTTTCGGCGGAATCCTATGCGGTGAGAACCTGTTTGTGCGGTGATTTGGCACCGCATATGGTGGGGGTGACCGGTCTGATTTCACAGGAAGAATACCAATCTCTTCGGGATAAAGGCTATGCGTATACCGACCGTTTGGGCAAAAGCGGGGTGGAGGCCGCTTTGGAGGAAGAACTGCGGGGGACGGCAGGACAGCGAACCTATGAAGTGGACGGCAGCGGACAAGTACGGCTTTTGCATACCACCGAAACCAATCCGGGTCATTCGGTGTATTTGACGATAGACGCTTCTTTACAGCGTACCGCACAGGAAGCCCTGAAGGCGGCGGTACAGGCGGCGAATGATTATGCCGAAGCAATCGGCAATCCGATGATGGGGGCAGACTGCACTGGAGCGGCGGCGGTGGTGCTGGATGTCAGAGACTTTTCTGTATTGTGTGCGGCGAACTATCCGAGCTATGATTTGTCACAATACTATGAAGCCTACGAGCAGTTAGTGTCCGACCCCGCCGTCCCGCTGTTTGACCGTGCTTTTATGGGAGCCTTAACCCCGGGTTCTACCTATAAGCCGCTGGTGGCGGCGGCAGCCTTACAGGAGAAAAAAATAACGCCGCATACGCCTGTTGTCTGCAACGGTGTGTATACAACAGGCGGTTTGCGGCTGTGGTGTATGGGCTATCACGGCGAACAGGACGTGACACAAGCGTTGGTGCATTCCTGCAACGTCTTTTTTGCGGAAACAGGGCGGCTGTTGGGGATCAATGCCCTTGACCGTTATGCGGTACAGTGCGGGTTAGGTGTTCGCACGGGCGTGGAAATATCGGAAAGTGCAGGTACCTTGGCAGGCCCCGCCTTCAGTGAACAGATGGGTACACAGTGGTACGAAAGCTATGTGTCGCCGGCGGCCATCGGGCAGTCGGATAATCAGTTTACACCGCTTCAGCTGGCCGCTTATGCCGCCACGATAGCCCGCAACGGTCTGCGGCTGAAAACCCATGTGGTTGACCGTGTGGCCGACTATGCCACGAAAGCCGTTCTATACCGCACAGAACCGGAAGCAGCTGACCGTTTAGCAGTCAGCGAAGCGAATCTTCGTGTTGTTCAGCAGGGAATGCTGTTGGCCGCCGAAAGCTATCCTTTATTGGAAGATTACCCCGTCAAGGTAGTCGGCAAGACCGGCACCGCCGAAAACAACGGTTCCGACCATGCCAACTTTATCTGTTATGCACCGTATGATGACCCGCAAATTGCCATCGCCGTCATGGTGGAACACGGTGCCAAGAGCTTCACGGCCATCAGCGTGGCCAAAGCTATCTTGGATGCCTATTTCCACCTAAACTGACTTT
>CADCOZ010000023.1 GCA_902803125.1 uncultured Ruminococcus sp. | reverse complement strand
TCCGCCAACCCGATTCCCGGCAACGAAAAAGCGGTCAGTTCGGTGGTGAACGAATTGATGAAGCACGGCTGTAAGGTTGTTTATGAGTCGATGTATGAAGTACACGTTTCGGGTCATGCCTGTCAGGAGGAACTGAAAATCATGCACGGTCTGACCAAGCCGAAGTATTTCATTCCGGTGCATGGCGAGCAAAAACACCTGATTAAACACGGTCAGTTAGCTATGGAAATGGGAATGCCCCGTTCCAGTATCTTTATTGGAGATATTGGCAACGTGGTAGAAGTCAACCGTGACTTTATGAAGCAGCTGCCAAGCATACCGGCGGGCAAGGTACTGGTAGATGGTCTGGGTGTTGGCGATGTGGGCAGTATTGTTCTGCGTGACCGCAAGCATTTGGGCGAGGACGGTTTGATTGTTGTAGTGGTCACACTCGACAGCGAGGACGGCCATATTGTAGCAGGGCCGGATATTGTATCCAGAGGTTTTGTTTATGTGCGGGAGAATGAGCCGCTGATGGAAGAAGCCCGTCAAATGGTGGAGGATACCCTGATAGAATGTATTGATGACGGTGTCCACGAATGGGGCGTTATCAAGTCAACGATTAAAGATGAACTGTCCAAGCTGTTATATGACAAAACAAGAAGAAGTCCCATGATCCTTCCCATTATTATGGAAGTTTAAGAACCGTAAAAATGGCGGAGAGCGAAACGGCTGTTTCTGTATGGCAGCGGACTTTCCTTTTGTGCTGCCTTTTTTGCACACAAGGCAACAGATTTGTTTTTGGTGCGGAAAAACTGCGGATAGCGTATAGCTTTCCGCATCAACAAATCAAAAGTTTCGCTCAAGCCTTTTCAAAGGCTTGCGGGCGACACGAAGTTAGTCCCTTTAGGGAGTCCAGGGGCAGAGCCTCTGGTGGGAGGTTTGGAGGGCAACGCCCTCCAACAATATTCGGTGGTGAGAGTTTGAGAAAGAGAGAACACGTTAATTTTATTATACCGCTGTTTGCTGTTTTTGCTGTAGTGATGTTTATTATGGCCATCATCTCTATTCGCTACAGTGTTATTGTCTTTTTGGGCGAATTGCTGCTCGCTTTGGCGGCTACTTCTGTGGTGGTTCTGAGCATCATTAACCTGAAACGCTACATTTCAAGCATCTTGACCAGCTCGATGAATCGTATCTATAAAGATGAGTCCCGCACCATTGACGATATCCGTGTGCCGACTGTTATCTTGGGACCCTATGATGAGATTATTGCGGCCAACCGCTTGTTTACCGAAATCGTCTGTCAGCAGGAAGACCCGCTGGGGGACAACATTAAAAAATATCTCTCGGCCGAAAATACCGATGCCATCTTTGATAAAAACGGCGTGGATACTCGCTATCAGGATCACTGGTATATCGCTTTCGGGGTCAAGCATGAATACGGGGCGATTGTCTACTTCATTGATGATGATACCTACAAAACGAATTCCGATGAATACGAAGCCTCTCGTCCGGCTGTGGCTATTGTCGCCTTTGATAATAAAGATGAACTGGAGCGTGAAACCGACAACAGCGAAGCCATTCAAGTTACCGTAGCGGTGGAACAGGCTATCGTTAAATGGGTATCTTCAACCAAAGGCTTCTACAAAAAAATCAGCGGCGGCCGCTACATCATTGTCATGGAAGAACGGGACATTAAACGGTACATGGAAGAGAAGTTCCGCATTCTGGACGATATTCGTGCGATCCGCATCAATGACCGCATGAATGCAACCGTTTCTATGGGCATCGGTCACTGCGGCAATTCCTTCAAAGAAAATGAACAATGGGCAAGACAAGCCTTGGATATGGCACTGGGTCGGGGCGGTGATCAGGTCGCTATTAAAAAAGCGGATTCCTACCAGTTCTTCGGCGGCGTGTCCAAGGGCATTGAAAAGCGTGATAAGGTACGTACCCGTGTGATTGCGGCCACGCTCACCAACCATATCAACAACAGCAGTAATGTGATCATTATGGGTCACCGCTTTTCCGATTTGGATTCTGTCGGTTCGTGCATCGGTATGTGGAGCGCTGTGGTCAAGGGACTGCATAAAAACGCCTATATCCTGCTTAACCGTCAGCAGACTTTGGCCAAGTCGCTGGTGGCCAGCTTTGAAAAAGCAGGCTTTGAAAGCATCTTCAAAACCGAGGACGAAGCTCTTGATTTGCTGGACGACCATTCCCTGCTGATTATTGTCGATACGCATTCGCCCAACTTTTTGGAGTCCAAGACCATTTATGAACGGTGCAGTCGGGTGGTTGTGATTGATCACCATCGCATGATGGTCAACCACATTGACAAGGCTCTGGTGTTTTATCATGAACCGTCGGCTTCTTCGGCCTCCGAAATGACAGCGGAGCTGGTGCAGTATCTGGGGCATGATTCCCTGAGCCGTCTGGAAAGTGAAGCGTTGCTGTCGGGCATTATGCTGGACACGAAAAACTTTGTTTTGCGAACAGGGGTGCGTACCTTTGAAGCGGCGGCGTATCTGCGCAGTAACGGAGCGGATACCGTGGAAGTTAAGCGGCTGTTTTCCAATTCGATTGATACTTATAAAGTCAAGTACAAGTTAGTCAGCGAAGCGGAGATTTTCAACTACTGTGCCATTGCCAGTGCAGACGAGGACATTCCGGACATTCGGATTGCTTCGGCACAGGCGGCCGATGAACTGTTGGGCATTGAGAATGTCAAGGCTTCGTTTGTGATGTATAAAACCGGCAAGACCGTTAATATTTCTGCCCGCTCCTTGGGCGATCTGAATGTGCAGGTCATCATGGAACAGTTAGGCGGCGGCGGTCATCAGACGATGGCGGCGTGTCAGCTGGAAAACATGAGTATTGCCGAAGCCAGAGAAAAGCTGGTATCCATTATCAGCGAACTGGATGTTAACAAAGACGACAGTTAAAACGATGGAGAGAAGCCTTTTGGCTGTCAGACTCTGTTGGTTTATGCTTAAAAACAAATGAGAAAAGAGGAAACAAGATGAAAGTGATTTTATTGCAGGATGTCAAGGGTACCGGTAAAAAGGGCGATTTGGTCAATGTTTCGGACGGTTACGCCAGAAACTTTTTACTGCCGAGAAAGTTAGCCAAGGAAGCCGATGCCCAGGCCCTCAACGAACTGAAGAATGCCGAACAGTCCAGACAGTATAAGATTGCCACAGAAACCGCCGAAGCACAGGAAAACGCCAAGCGGTTGGAAGGTCAGGTTGTTGAAGTTGCGGCGAAAGCCGGACAGGGCGGCCGTCTGTTCGGTTCTGTTACAAGCAAGGAAATTGCCGGTGTGCTGAAGGAAAAGTTCGGGCTGACCATTGACAAAAGAAAAATTGTTTTGGACAGTGACATTAAAGCGTTCGGAACATATAACTGCGAAATTAAGCTCTATACCGGCATTTCTGCTCACATCAAAGTGATGGTCAAAGAAGCGGAATAATGCTTTGGCGGCTCACCAATAAGCCTCAATGATTCGGAGTTCGGAGGAATTCCGAATTATTTGTGTTTGACTGAAAAAATACATTACTTAACAAGGAGAAGAATGATGCGTCAATATACCTATATTACCCTGAGAGAAAAACCAGAATGGATGGAAAAAGCGGCGGAATGGTTCCACAGCAAGTGGGGCGTTCCCACAGAAGCCTATTTGGAATGCATACAGGCCTATGTGCAGAAAGAAACCGAATACGGCTGGTACCTTTGTTTAGACGGTGAAAAGATTGTGGCCGGTTTGGGTGTTATCGAAAACGATTTTCACGACCGGAAAGATTTGGCACCGAATATCTGTGCAGTCTATACGGAAGAAGCCTACCGCAAGCAGGGAATTGCCGGACAGCTGCTGAACTTTGCGGTGGAGGATCAGCGGGCTAACGGTATTTCGCCGGTGTATTTAGTCACGGATCACACCGGTTTTTATGAGAGATACGGCTGGGAATTCTACTGTATGGCACAGGGGGACGGAGAGGATCATCCGACAAGACTGCTCATTCACCGATAAGCACCGGAGGTTCGTATGAGTGAGGAACAAGAAATCAGGGTGGCCAAAGACGGCCTGATGCTGCCGTTCAGTGCAGAAGCGGAACAGTCGGTTCTTGGTTCTATTCTGCTGAATGCGGATTGTCTGGTGGACGTGATGGAACTGCTGCCCACCAGCGATTACTTTCATTTGTCCACCCATAAAGTGATTTATCAGTGTATGCTGGAGCTGTTCACGCTGAACCATCCGGTAGACGTGGTGACCGTTCTGGAAAAGCTGAAAAACAGGGAAGGCTATTCGGATGCGGAAACCAAAAACTACCTGATGCAGTTGGCGCAGTTCGTGCCGAAAGTTCACCGTGTGAAGGAATATGCCGGCATTGTGCGGGACAATTATCAGCTGCGCAAGCTGATTTTGTCGGCACGGGAGATTATTGACAGTGCCGAAAGTCCCGAAGGGGATATCAGCCGGTTAATTGATGCGGCTGAACAGCGGATTTATGATATCCGTGACGACAAGGGTCACCGAGGACTGGAACGGCTGAGTGACGTTATTCTGGAAACCCTTGACCGTCTGGATATGCTCAATTCGGAAGAAGCGGATTTATACAGGGGCATTCCTACCGGCATCGGGATGCTGGATAATGTCATTACCGGTTTGAACCGTTCCGACCTGATTTTGCTGGCGGCTCGTCCCGGCATGGGTAAAACCAGTTTTGCTTTGAATATTGCCAAGCACGTTTCGGTGAAATGTAAAAGACGGGTGGCGTTTTTCTCGCTGGAAATGTCTACCGAACAGTTAGCGTCCCGTTTGCTGTCGATGGAAGCACTGATTTCTGGCACCACCCTGCGAACCGGCAAACTCAGTAACGAAGAATGGGTGCGGCTGATTGAAGCGGGCGATATCCTCAGTAAGGCGGAATTGTATTTGGACGGTACGCCGGGCATTACCGTGCCGGAAATCAAAGCTAAACTCCGACGACTGAAACAGGTGGATATGATTATTATTGACTATTTACAGCTGATGTCCTCTTCCCGCCGCATTGATAACCGTGTGCAGGAAATTTCTGAAATCACACGAAGCCTGAAGATTTTAGCGAAAGAATTTAATATACCGGTACTCACACTGTCACAGCTGTCCCGTGCCAGTGAACAGCGAGCCGAGCATAAGCCGCAGCTGTCCGACCTGAGAGATTCCGGTTCTATTGAGCAGGATGCGGATATTGTGCTGTTTTTGTACCGTGAGGACTATTACAGAAATGCAGAAGGAGCCGATGAAAACGCCGACCGCAACAGCGGAGAATGCATCGTGGCCAAGAACAGACACGGCGAAACCCGTTCGGTACCGCTGCATTGGCAGGGCGAATTTATGCGGTTCACAGCGGTTGCACCGGATCATGTATAATCGCCTATGAAAGATAAAGTATTAACAACGATACGAAAGTATGGAATGCTGACCGAAGGCGGCTGTGTGTTGGCGGCGGTATCGGGTGGAGCCGATTCCTGCGCACTGCTGTATTGTTTATGTGAACTGCGGGACGTGATGGGGCTGACGATCTATGCCTGTCATGTCAACCACGGTTTGCGGGGCGAAGAAGCCGACCGTGACGAACAGTTTACCCAAACGCTGTGTGAGCGGCTGGGGGTGGAACTGTTTGTTCTGCGTACAGATGTGGCGGCCGAAGCCAAACAGCGGGGTATCGGCACGGAACAATGCGGCCGTGAAATACGCTATGCATTCTTTGAAGAGCAAGCCGCCGCCTTGAACGCCCGTATAGCTACGGCACATACGGCTTCGGATAACGTGGAAACCGTGCTGTTCCATCTGACAAGGGGCAGCGGAATGGCCGGATTGTGCGGTATACCGCCGTGTCGGGGGCGCATCATTCGTCCGCTGATAGAGGTCACCCGCAGGGAAGTAGAAACCTACTGCCTTGCGCATGATTTGTGCTTTGTCACAGACAGCACGAATCTGTCCCGTGCCTATAGCCGCAATCGGATCCGTTTGGATGTGGTGCCGGTTCTGCGGGAACTGAATCCTTCTTTGGAAAGTGCGGTCAGCGGTTTGTCGGAGCGAATGCGGGAAGCGGAAGCCTATTTGATGACCTCCGCAGAAGCGGCGCTTTCTCAGGCCGCCGTGGCCGGCGGTTACGATGTCCGTATCATGCAGACATGGCCGCAGGCAGTTTTTGCCGCCGCTGTCAGAAAGCTGTGTGCGGATTTTTCAGTAATTCCCGAAGCAAAGCACCTTGCACTTTTCCGCAAAATTGTGTATAATGGTGGTGCTGTAGAAATCGGCGGCGGTGTTACAGCGGCAGCTAAACAAGGCATTTTTCGTATCTTTCGAAAAGAATGTTCACCGCCAATAGATGCAGTATCTTGGGTTGGCCGGTCATCTTTGGTGATATGCGACAAAAAAATCGACCTGTTCAAGATGAGCATAGACGAATTCAACAATGGCGTAAAAAATCATAAATTTTTGTTCCATAATGCCTTGGATTATGATACAATACCATTAACAAGCTGCTTCCGTACCAGAAGAAGCGGCGATCAGTTTACGCTCTTTCGCAGAAATGTAACAAAAACTGTGAAAAAGCTGTTTGTCGAAAGGAAGCTTCCGCAGGAACAGCGGGATCATGTTGTGTTGTTAGCAGAGAACCATCATGTTCTGTGGATAGAGGGAATCGGGGTTGGTCGTGACCATGCTGTCACTGCCCAAACGGCCAAGGTATTGGTGATTCAACCGCAGAATATATAAAAGAAAGGATGTTTATTATGCTGCATAAGGATGTTTTTGAAAAATTGATGAGCGAAGAAGAACTGGCACAGACCGTTTCAGCGTTGGCCGAACGTATCAGTGCGGATTATGCCGGCCGTGAACTGATTGTGGTGGGTGTGCTGAAGGGAAGTGTGATGTTTTTTGCCGACCTGTTTCGCCGGCTGACACTCGATGAATGCCAGATGGATTTCATGGCTGCCTCCAGTTATGGCAGTGGAGCCGCCTCTTCCGGCAAAATCACCCTGACCAAGGATATTACCTGCAACGTCATTGGCCGTGATGTCCTGATTGTGGAGGATATTCTGGATACCGGCAATACCCTTTCCTATCTGCGGGATTACCTGCTGGAAAAGGGAGCGGCTTCTGTGAAGATCTGCACCTTGTTCGATAAGCCCAGCAGAAGAAAGAAACCCATTACGGCGGATTATACCGGCCGTGTGGTGGAGGACTTGTTTATTGTCGGCTATGGTTTGGACTACAGCGAGCATTACCGCAACCTGCCGTATGTTGGTGTACTCAAGGCGGAAATCTATTCTTGAGCAGCCCAAAAACTGCCTATCATAAAGGAGTGACAAGCACTTGGAAAACAAGAAAACTATCCGTAATCTGTTAATCTACCTCGGTATCCCGATTGTGCTGATTATTATTATCTCATTGATTTTTACGCTTCAGCCCAAGGAAGAATACCCGACCTCTGATATTATCTATTTGTTCAAGAATCAGCAGGTGGATGAGTATTCCCTCGATTTCGGCACCGGCGAACTGGATCTGAAGCTGAATACGAAGTACAAGGGCAAAACGGAAGTCAAAACCAGTGTGGCGAGTATCGGCTTATTTCTGGAAGCGGTAGATGATTATATTGCGGACTATAACGAAAAGCACCCCGAAACGCCAATGCAGTTTACCTGGAAACAGGCGGCTGACAATTCGTGGTGGCTGAATCTGCTGCCGAATCTGATATTGATAGGCTTGCTGGTGGTGGTGTGGATCATCTTTATGCGGAAGCTGTCGGGCGGCTTGGGCGATGCCGGACGGCAATTCGGCTTTGGCAAGGCGAAAGTCAAGAATATGACCGATGAGAAACGCAAAACCACCTTTGCCGATGTGGCCGGAGCCGATGAGGAAAAAGAGGAACTGCGGGAAATCGTGGAGTTCCTGAAAGACCCCAAAAAGTATAATGAATTGGGTGCCAGAATCCCGAAGGGCGTTCTGCTGGTGGGACCTCCCGGAACCGGTAAAACCCTTTTGGCCAGAGCCGTGGCCGGTGAAGCGGGTGTGCCGTTCTTCTCGATTTCCGGTTCCGATTTCGTGGAAATGTTCGTGGGTGTCGGTGCCTCCCGTGTCAGAGATTTGTTCGAGCAGGC
>CADCOZ010000022.1 GCA_902803125.1 uncultured Ruminococcus sp. | reverse complement strand
CCAACGGGGGTCCAGGGGGAGCCCCCCTGGTGGGGTTTGGGGCAAAGCCCCAACAGAGGATACGACCCGATTTGACAGGCAGAAAGTGGTATAATCAAGGTGGCGTTCTGGCTGTCGGAATACAATGGACGGAGAGTGTATATATGGCAAAAACAGCATTGGTATTTTCAGGGCAGGGCGCACAGGTGCCCGGTATGGGAAAAGAACTGTATGAGTGTTCGGCGGCGGCCAAGGCGGTTTTCGATATGGCAGAAGCTATTCGCCCCGGAACGCTTCAACAATGCTTTGAAGGGACAAAAGAAGAACTGTCCCAAACAATCAATACACAGCCTTGTGTGTTTATTGTCGATTTGGCGGCGGCGGCGGCCGTGGCAGAAAAAGGTATTCAGCCCGATTTCGTGGCAGGCTTTTCGCTGGGAGAAATAGCGGCACTGGCGTTTGCGGGAATGCTTTCGTATGAGGACGCTTTCCGTTTAGTGTGCCAACGTGCCGAACTCATGGACAAGGCGGCACAGGATAATCCCGGTGCGATGGCGGCCGTGATGAAGATCACCCCCGCCCAAACGGAGGAAATCTGTTCCGGCTTCGCCAAGGCCTATCCGGTCAATTATAACAGTCCGGCGCAAACCGTTGTGGCGGCTTCACGGGAGGAAATCGACGCTTTGTGCCAAAAGGTCAAGGAATGCGGCGGCAAGGCCAAACAGTTAGCGGTCAGCGGAGCGTTCCATTCGCCGTTTATGGACAGTGCGGCAGAAGGTATGAGAGCCTACCTCACCTCTATAACTGTACAGGAGCCGGTCATTCCCGTTTATGCGAATGTGACCGCACAGCCTTATGCGGGCGATTATAAAGAACTGATCGCCAATCAAATCAATCATCCTGTCCGCTGGCAGGCTACCGTAGAAAATATGATTCGTGAAGGTGCCGACCGCTTCATTGAAGTAGGTGTCGGCAAAACGCTGACCGGTCTGATTCGCAAAATCAACGCCGAGGTCGGTGCTGTGAATATTGAAAATAAGGAGGGACTTGATGCTTTAGTATGAGCATCGGGGTTGGATTATGTTAAACTTAACCGGAAAAACCGCATTGATTACAGGAGCGTCCAGAGGTATCGGCAAAGGAATTGCCTTGAAGATGGCGGCACAGGGAGCCAATATTGCCTTTCTGCACTATATGGACGGTGAAAAAGCCGCCGAAACCGTTAGTGAACTGAGAGCGTTGGGTGTGAAGGCAGAGGCCTATGAATGCAACGTGGCCGATTTTGCGGCGGCTCAGCAGACCGTAGAAGCCATTCTCCAAGAATTTGGCGAGGTGCATATTCTCGTCAACAACGCAGGCATTGTCAGAGATAAGCTGATTTTGGCGATGACAGAAGCCGATTTTGATGCGGTCATCAGCGTCAACCTGAAGGGTGCGTTCAATATGACCAAGTGTCTGTATCAGCACTTTATGAAAAAACGTCGGGGCAGAATCATCAACATTTCCTCTATTGTCGGCATTAACGGCAACGCAGGACAGGCGAACTATGCATCGGCCAAAGCCGGTATGATTGCCCTGACCAAATCGGTGGCGAAGGAACTCGGTTCCCGTAATGTCACCGCCAATGCGATTGCACCCGGCTTTATTAAAACCGATATGACGGACGGTATGCCCGAAAAGGCCAGAGAAGCGGCTTTGGCGGCGATTCCGCTGAAAAGAGCCGGCATGGTGGAAGATATCGCCAACTTAGCGGTATTTTTAGCCAGTGATGAAGCCTCCTATATTACCGGAGAGGTCATCAAGGTGGACGGCGGCATGGCGATCTGAAACGCCGCATGATGGATCAAGGAAGAGCGAATAATAACTGCGAAGGATGATGGAAGATGAATTTGAAAAGAGTTGTCGTAACAGGCATGGGTGCCATTACACCCGTTGGCAATAATGTGGCAGATACATGGGATTCCCTGAAAAACGGCCGAAGCGGTATTGGTTTGGTCACCCGCTATGATCCTTCGCTGACGAAGGCCAAAGTGGTGGCAGAGGTCAAGGGCTTCGATCCCACGGAATATATCGAAAAAAGAGAGTGCCGCCGCATGGATTTATATACGCAGTATGCAATGGCGGCCGCTTCGCAGGCGGTCACCGACAGCGGCATTATGGACAAAGTCGATCCGGAACGCTTTGGCGTATATGTCGGTTCCGGTGTCGGCGGCATGGATACGTTTTATGAGCAGTCCAAGAATATGATGGAGGGCAAGAACATTTCGCCGTTCTTTATCCCGATGATGATCAGCAATATAGCGGCGGGCAACGTGGCGATTAAATTCAAGGCACAGGGGCCCTGTCTGCCGGTGGTAACCGCCTGCTCTACCTCGACCCATGCCATTGGTGAAGCATTCCGCTTGATTAAATTCGGTTATGCCGATGCGGTGATTGCCGGCGGTGCCGAAGCCGCTTTGCACCCGCTGGCCATTAAAGGCTTTACCAGCTGTAAGGCACTGACCATGAGCGAGGATCCCACCCAAGCGTCTATTCCTTTTGATAAACGCAGAAACGGCTTTGTACTGGGTGAGGGTGCCGGTATGCTGATTTTGGAGGAATACGAACACGCCGTTAGCAGAGGAGCCAACATTTACGCAGAAATCTGCGGCTATGGCAATACCTGCGATGCCCATCATGTGACCGCACCCGATCCGGAGGCACAAGGAGCCGCCAGATGTGTGAAGCAGGCACTGGAAGAAGCCGCCTTTGACGGCAGCGGCAGTTCTCTGTATATCAACGCCCACGGCACCAGTACGCCGATGAACGATGCCACCGAAACCAAAGCCTTCAAGCTGGCACTGGGCGAAGAAGCCTATCAGGCTCATATCAGCTCGACCAAGTCCATGACCGGTCATATGCTGGGTGCGACCGGTGCGGTAGAAGCGATAGCGGCGATTCAGGCACTGCGGACGGGCATTATCCCCCCGACCATCGGCTATCAGGAGCCGGATCCCGACTGTGACCTGAACTATACGCCGAACACACCCGCTGAAGCAGAGCTGACCATGGCCATTTCAACGACCTTTGGTTTTGGCGGTCATAATGCTTGTATTGCGTTTCGCAAATCATGAAGGGGTGGATAGTGAATGTACAGTGTGGAAGAAATCAAAGAACTGCTGAAAGCCTTTGATGCATCGAAAGCAACCAGATTGACAATACAGGACGACAACGGCGAAAAACTGACCTTTGTGCAGAAAACCGGCACCGGAGCCGTCAGTACCGTCAGCACGGTGCCGGCCGCCGAACAGCCCGTGCCGACAGAAAAACAGCTGACAGCTGCAGCTCCCTTTATCCATGAGGACGATGGACAAAAAGAGAACGGTCTGCCGGTGACCGCACCGATGATCGGGGTCTTTTATGCGGCTCCGTCACCGGACAAAGAACCGTATGTAACGGTTGGCAGTAAGGTCAATAAGGGCGATGTGCTTTGTCTGATTGAAGCCATGAAGCTGATGAACGAGGTCACCGCCGAACAAAGCGGTGAAATTACGGAAGTTTGCGTGGAGAACGGTCAGGTCGTTGAATACGGTCAGACACTTTTCCGCATGAAATAACGGACAACAGGAGAAGCCATTATGAATAAACAAGAATTAGAAGCGGTGATTCCGCACAGAAATTCCATGCTTTTGGTGGACGAAGCTACCAAAACCAGCGAAACAACCAGTGAAGGCAAAAAGTATATTACGGGGAACGAGTGGTTTTTGGACGGTCATTTTCCGGGACATCCCGTAGTGCCGGGGGTCATTCTCTGTGAGATGATGGCACAGGCCAGTGCGGTCATTATTGCGGAGGTATCCGCCAAGAGCGTACCGTTCTTTACGGGTATCGACAAGGCGAAATTCAAGCATCAGGTCGTGCCGGGCGACACGTTTGAAATCAAGTGTGAGCTGACCAAGAACAGAGGAATGTTCTATTTTGTCACCGGCAAGGGCTATGTCAACGGCAAAGTGGCCGCCCAAGCGGAGTTTTCCTTTGCACTTGTGCCGAAGGAAAAGGTGCCGGATGCAGAATAAACGACCGCACAGGTTAGACACAGCGGTTTTAGGAAAGGGGTTCGGGGGAGTCTCGCCTGTCGGCTCGGTCCGGTCGCTTCTGCCTGCGGCAGAGGTCTCCACCGGAGACCCGCTCTCCCTTTTTCCGCTGGAAAAGGGTTTTTTCCGGGTAACTGCCCGGTTCCAATGATTTCCGTGATGACGGGCAGTGGCACAGTGAATAGAAGGGGGTGCTGCGATGTTTTCTAAAATATTGATAGCTAATCGCGGCGAAATTGCGGTAAGAATTATCAGGGCTTGCCGTGAGATGGGAATTTCCACGGTAGCAGTTTATTCGCAGGCGGATAAAGATGCCCTTCACGTCAGTATGGCAGACGAGAGTTATTGTATCGGCGGCGCACAGGTGGCAGACAGTTATCTGAATATGGCGGCCATCTTAGAAGCGGCGGTTGTATCGGGCGCACAGGCGATTCATCCGGGTTACGGTTTGCTTTCGGAGAATGCCAAATTTGTATCGCTTTGCAAGAAATGCAATATAGAATTTATCGGGCCTTCGGCAGAGATGATTGAAAAGCTCGGCGATAAGGACGAAGCCCGCAAAACTATGCGGGCGGCCGGTGTGCCGGTCACGCCCGGCAGTGATGTGATTGAGGATATCAACGAAGCCAGAGCCAATGCGGCGGCCATCGGGTTTCCGCTGTTGGTGAAGGCTCGTTCGGGCGGCGGCGGTCGTGGGATTCGTCGGGTAGACCGGATTGAGGATTTTGACAATGCGTTTTTGTCCGCTAAAGCAGAAGCCCAAAGTGCTTTTGGCGATGGTGCCGTCTATATGGAAAAGTTCATCACGCCGGTGAAGCATATCGAAATGCAGCTGTTGTGTGACAAATATGGGAATGTGGTTTGCTTGGGCGAACGGGAATGTTCCGTACAGCGCAAGAACCAAAAGCTGATTGAAGAATGTCCTTCGCCCGCTATTACACCGGAACTGCGTCAGCAGATGATGGAAGCAGCCGTCAAAGCCGCCAAGGCCGTGAACTATGAAAATGCAGGAACGGTGGAGTTCCTTTTAGATAAAGACAAGCATTTCTATTTCATGGAAATGAATACCCGTTTGCAGGTCGAGCATCCGGTAACGGAAATGGTCGTAGGCATTGACATCGTCCAGTGGATGATTCGTATTGCCTCCGGAGCCAAGCTGACGATTACGCAGGACAGGGTCTATATGCACGGAAACGCCATCGAATGCCGTATCAATGCGGAGGATGCGGAACACCAGTTCCGTCCCAGCTGCGGCACGCTGGACTTTATACATATTCCGGGCGGTCCCTGTGTGCGTTTCGATACGGCGATTTATCAGGATTATCAGGTGCCGCCGTATTATGATTCGATGATCGGCAAATTGATTGTACAGGCTCGTTCCAGAGAATTGGCTATCCGCAAGATGAAAATGGCACTCAGTGAGCTGACCATTAACGGCATTCAGCATAACCGCAATCTGCATATTGATATTTTGTCCGATCCTGCGTTTGTTTCGGGCGAATATACCACCAATTTTATGGCCGAATGGCAGGAAAAGCAGGACAAAACCAAAAAGGAATGAGCCGCCGTTCGGCGTTGATGCGGGGAACGGTGCAGTGTCGGCTTATGTAAATTTTGTGACAGATGGGTCAGGTGTTTGAATTGCCGGATTTTTTTAATTTCCTTAAACCGAAAAACGAATTGGAGAATCAGGGTGAATTTGCGGAGAATCATCCGTATATTCCGGAAGAACTGTGGATTAAATGCCCTGTGTGCAAGAATGCGGTTCTTTCGTCCGACTTAATGGAGAACCATAAAGTTTGTCCCAAGTGCGGGTATCATTTCCGTATTGCCGCCAGACAGCGGATAGAAATGACCATCGACGAGGGTACTTTTGCGGAAATGGATGCAGAGATGACCTCTGATAATAAGATAGATTTTCCCGATTATGAAAAGAAGCTCAAAAGTGCCAAGCTCAGCAGTGGAGAGAATGAATCTGTCCTGACCGGAACGGGCTGTATCAACGGAGAAAAAACCGTAATCGCCGTGATGAACTCTCAGTTTATGATGGGTTCCATGGGAACGGTCACCGGTGAAAAAATCACCCGTGCGTTTGAGTATGCCACCAAGCACCGTTTGCCGGTGATTATCTTTACGGTATCGGGCGGGGCCAGAATGCAGGAGGGCATTCTTTCGCTGATGCAGATGGCCAAAACCAGCGGTGCGGTTAAACTGCACAGTGATGCGGGACTGCTGTATATCACCGTATTGACCGACCCGACAACGGGCGGTGTAACAGCGAGCTTTGCCATGGAGGGCGATATTATTTTAGCGGAACCGCACGCCCTGATCGGGTTTGCGGGGCCGAGAGTCATTGAGCAGACCATTCGGCAAAAACTGCCGAAAGATTTCCAGTCGGCAGAGTTTTTGCTGGAGAAGGGCTTTATTGATGCGGTCGTGGAACGGAAGAATATGAAGGATACCTTAGCCCGTCTGATTCGTCTGCATCCTGATACCCAACAGAAGGAGGTGGCCGCTGAATGAGTGCTTATGATCATGTAACGGCCGCCCGTGCCAATGACCGGCCGACTTCGATTGATTATATTACCCGTATTTTTGGGAGCAGCTTTATTGAACTGCACGGCGACAGACGTTTTGCCGATGATAAAGCGGTCATCGGCGGCTTGGCAGAGCTGAACGGTAAGCCGGTCACGGTAATCGGTCTGGAAAAGGGCCGCAACCTCAAGGAACGCATGAGCCGCAATTTCGGTTCAGCCCATCCGGAGGGTTACCGCAAGGCTTTGCGTCTGATGAAGCAGGCGGAGAAATTCCATCGTCCCGTGATTTGTTTTGTAGATACATCGGGGGCGTACTGTGGGATTGGTGCAGAAGAAAGAGGACAGGGACAGGCGATTGCCGAGAACCTCATGGAAATGATGACGCTGAAAACGCCGATTCTGTCGATTTTTATCGGAGAAGGCGGCAGCGGCGGTGCGTTGGCACTGGCTGTTTCGGATGAAGTCTGGATGCTGGAAAACGCTATCTATTCGGTGATTTCGCCGGAAGGCTGTGCGAGTATTTTGTGGAAGGATTCCAGCAAGACGGCAGAAGCATCTGAATGTCTGAAGCTAACCGCACAGGATTTGTTTAAGTTAGGGGTGATCGAGCGTATTATTCGTGAACCGAGGGATATGGAAAGCAGGCTGTTTGACAGTCTAAAAAACCTGATTGCCGAAACCTTTGCCAAAAAATTAGCTTTGAGTCCCGAAAAGCTCATTGATATGCGTTATCATCGTTTCAGAAGATTCTGATATTTGGTCTCCCTCACGCCCGTCACGCCACGCTGCCGTGAGGGAGCCGCTTTTTGTT
>CADCOZ010000021.1 GCA_902803125.1 uncultured Ruminococcus sp. | reverse complement strand
CGTATCCCGTGGAAGATTTTGGTGCATAGTTTGGATGATGATGCGTATTTGTCGCACATCTACCAATTGGCCAAGGAAAAAAACGTGGAGTTGGAAGTCTATCCCTTCCGTTACTATAAGGCCTGCGGGCTGATTCGCAATTTAGCGGATACATAAGGAGCAGACAATGGATATTTGGTTGACAGACTTGGACAATACCCTGATTTACTCGCATAAACATAATATTCCGCTGCCGAAAACGACAGCGGAATATTATCAGGGGAGAGAACAAAGCTATATTACCGACAGGACCCTGCGGTTTTGTCAGCAATTCTGTGAAAGTAAAAATCATCTGTTTGTGCCGCTGACCACACGGATACCGCCGCAGTTTGAGCGGATATCGCCCTTGTGGGAACAGCTGTCCTACCGGTACGCACTGGTCAGCAACGGAGCGGTTCTGCTCATTGACGGGGTTTCGGATCCTGTATGGGAACAGCGTTCCTTGGCGATGGCAGAGCAGTATACGGATCTTCTGCTGGATGCTTTCGAGGTATTGAAACAGTATGTGGAACCGGCACATCTGCACGAGGTACTGCCGTATATGGTCTATGCCAAAACACCGCAGGATCCTGCGTTAATGGCACTCCTGCGGGAGCGGTATGCCCCGCACGGTATCAGTGTGATTTATACCGGCACCAAATTATACTGTGTGCCGGGGGTGTTTTCCAAAGGAGCGGCTGTTCGGCGGTTTCGGGAACGCTTGGCCGCTTCCGGGGATAGAATCATCGCTTCCGGCGACAGTCCCTTTGACGTTTCCATGCTGATGGAAAGTGATATTGCCATCTATCCGCAGGAACTTTCCGTGCCGGAGGATTTGCGGCATCAGCATATACCCGTGGAAGGCTTTTTTGCAGACGGTTTGTGTCGAGCGTTGTCGGCTCTGTTATTTGCCGGAGAATAGGCTGAAATACGCCTGTTCATTTTCGATAACGCCAAAAGCCTTGGCACGAAAAACCACCTTGACAGCCCAGTTGGTGTGGGGCTTGATTTCGTTCATTTTATTCTGACCGGCTCCTTTGACCACGCCCAGACCGGCATGATCCAGAATCATCACGGCATCGTCATATTCTTCTTTGGTCACCGCCATCAGGGCGTTGACGAATTTAACGTGTGTGGGGTGGATAACGGTTCGGCCGATAAACCCGTTGGCTTTATCGAGAATGACCTCTCTGAGCAGACCGTCAATTTCATTATTGACAACGGGGATCCGCTTCAGCAGGTAATCTTCCAGACCGTGTGAGGGCAGTTCATCAAACATCAGTTCTTTGGGGGCACGAAAATATTCCCAGACGGGGCCTGAAAGGATAAAGTCATTGTTGCGGCTGAAAACATTGATGATGTCCGCTAAACAGTCACGCACGGCGGCGATATCGTAGATAGAATAGTCAACGCCCCGGCGAACCCCGAACACGGAAGAAAAATCCGTGCCGCCGACACGTACCTGCAAGACTAAATCATGGAATTCATGCAGAATATCCCGAATACCCAGCAGTTCATTCAGGCGGGTTTCTTTATAAGCGACCTTGTCATCTTCAATAATCGGCATACCGTAGAGGATTTCACCGAATTTTTGGTTCAGCTCCCGCAGATAAGTGAAGTATTCACGGCCGTTGCAGGTATTGAATTTCGGAAAATTGACCCCGCAGAGGGAACGCACCTGCTGTTTGGTCAGACCTTGGGCAAAGCGGCGAAACTGTTCCATGTTCCGAATGCGGACAAAAATCAGCGGCACCCTGTCCGGCGGCAGTACACCGGCCTCTACGGCGGCGGTCACGGCCTCAAGCAGATGATAGACGTTCTGTTCGGCTTTCAGCACTTGTCCTTCGGGACAGGCATCTTCAAAGCAAAGTACAATCGTAGTCAAGCCGGGCATGGCCATCGAAAGAATCTTGGGGGTAAAATCCTTGGTGCCGGGCATATACATGGTGGCCCCCAGACAATATTGCAGGAAACTGCGGTCGGTATATTTATTGAAAGAAGCGGGATCTATGATAAAAGGAAAATCGGGATGATAGAGATGATGTTTCATGGTATTTTTGAAGTCCTTTCCGGCAGAGCAGTTGCAAGAGAGTGTGGCACTCTTGCCGCATCTATTATATCATAGATTACCATAAAAGCCAACTGTATTTTGATGATGTGATACCAAAAACATGGGGAATTTATCCAAAAAAACAGCAACTTTTTATTTTTAAGTATTGACAAAGCCGAGAAGATGGTATAGAATAGCACTAAACCGATGAGGAAGTGTAAGTAGGCTGTGAGGACTTCTCTTTCAGAGAGCTGCCGCTGGTGAGAGTGCAGCAGAGAACGCAGGGCTGAATGGGCTTCTGAGGGCGAACGGAAACGCTTGTGCGGAGTATGTAAGACGGTGATGGCCTGCCGTAAAAGAGGGTCAGCATATCCGGAACAGCTGAAAAGTCTGTTTTGATGTATGCACTGAGAGGACGCAGAATAATGCGTCAAGTTGGGTGGCACCGCAGGAAAGTATCCTGTCCCGACATTCATAGGAATGTTGGGACAGGTTTTTTGTTTTCTTGGGAGGTGCTGGAAATGCCGTCAGCCAAATTATTGACCAAACGATGGCGAAGCCGTTAGGCGGTTGTGTTATCTTTGTTACCCAAAATAATTTATATACATTGAAGGAGAGAAAAGTCATGAGTGAAGCAAAAATTCCCTACAAAATTTATTTGGATGAATCGGAGATTCCGCAGAGTTGGTACAATGTAAGAGCCGATATGCCTG
>CADCOZ010000020.1 GCA_902803125.1 uncultured Ruminococcus sp. | reverse complement strand
GGGGGGGGGGGTTGGGGGCCGCCCCCCCCCCCAACACTCATAAGGCCGAAAAGAGGTGCCTAATTGAAGGAAAGAAAAAGTGCATTAAGGAAAAATATTATACGGGAAATACTTCGAACAAAGTCAAGGTTTATTGCGATTTTTGCGATAATCGGTATCAGTGTGGGGTTCTTTTCGGGACTGAAATCCGCTGCCCCCAGTATGCTGCTGACAGCACTGCATTATTTTGACGATGCCAACTTGATGGATATCCGACTGGTGTCGACCATCGGTTTTTCGGAGGAAGATATTCATGACCTGCACGAACTGAACTATGTCCAGCAGGTTATGCCCGGTTATTTTGCCGACCCCATTGTCACCAAGGACAATGTGGATACGGTAGTAAGGGTTTATTCGGTGCCGGATGTTACCGACACCAATCAGCAGATGATCAACGAACCGATGCTGAAGGAAGGCCGTATGCCAACGGCTGAAGGTGAATGCGTGATGGAACACTACTTTTCGAGTATGGCCGGCTACCATCTCGGCGATACCATCACCTTTAATGCGTCTGTCAACGGCAAAGATACCCTCAGCTATGTCAAGCAGCTGCAATATAAAATCGTGGGTCTGGTCGATTCACCGCTGTATCTGACCTATCTGCGGGGCAATACCAATATCGGTGACGGCTCGATTGCGTTCTATATGATGCTCCCGTCCGAAGAATTTGCCTTTGAACGCTATACTGCCGTCTATCTCCGCACAGAAGCGTCACAAGAAGCCCTTCAGGATTTGACAGAAGCCTATGCCGATACCATTGATGACGAAAAAGAACAGCTTGCGGTCTTTTCCGAACAATGCATTCAGCGGTTCAAGGATACCACCCTGTCTGATGCCATGCAGGAACTGAATGACGGCAAAAAAGAATATGAGGACAAAAAAGCCGAAGCCCTGCAAAAGATTCGGGACGGTGAAAAAGAACTGCGGGAAGGTGAACAGGAATTCTATCAAAAAACCGGTGATGGCCGAAAAACTTTGGAAGAAGCCGAACAGGAATTAGCAGACGGCAAAGAACAGCTCATTCAAGGACAGAAGGACTACACCGATGGTCTGGCCGAAGCCAAACAGCAGTTAGAGGACGGCCGCCGACAGTATCGTGAAGGGTTGGCACAGTATGAGGACGGCAAACTGGCCTACGAAACACAAATCAGTGCCGCCGAACAGCAGTTAGCCAATGCCCGTAACGAGTACCAAACCCAGTACCAGATTTTCTATACCACTACCAAGCCCGCCGCCGAACAGCAGCTTTCTATACTGAAAACCGGCATTGATCTGTACAACAGCAGTATCGGCTTTATTGAATCACAGTTAGCACTGCTGCAAAGCAGTCCGCTGACAACGCCTGCCGCCAAAGAACGTATTGCCGAATGGGAAGAAGAACTGGCCGATTCCCGTGATGTGTTAGCGGATTATCAGCGGCAGTATGATGAAGGCTCCCGACAGTTAGCCGAAGGAGAAGCCCAGCTCAACGCCGCTAAACAGCAGTTAGACGAGGCCCAGCAGGAATTGCTGACACAAAAAGCCGCCGGTGCCGCTCAGCTGAACGAAGCCAAACAGCAGTTAGACGCCGCCGCCGCACAGTTGGAGGACGGTCAGGCCGCCTATGAGGAAGCGGTTGTCAGCGGTAAATTAGCACTGGAAGAAGCCGAAAAGAAAATCACCGATGGTGAAGCCCAGCTGAAGGAAGGGCAGGCCGAACTCAAGGAACAGATGGAAAAAGGACAGCTGTCCCTGAAAGAGGGACGGGAACAGCTGCAAAAAGGCCGCTATGAAGCCCATGTACAGTTAGAAGAAGCCGAAAAGCAGTTAGCCGATGCCGAAGAACAGCTCAATGCCCTGAATGACCCGAAATGGTTCATCTATGACCGGAATGATAATCCGGGTTATTCCGGTCTGAAAGAAGATGCTGACAGAGTGGACAGTATTGCACAAGTTTTTCCGGTGTTCTTCCTGCTGATTGCGGCACTGGTCTGCTTTACCACGATGGCCCGAATGGTCGAGGAACGCCGCACCGAAACCGGCACCCTCAAAGCCCTTGGCTATTCCAATCGGCAGATTGCCAAAAAATACCTCATCTATGGCGGCACCGCCGCTTTGGCCGGCAGTATCGTGGGGGCTGTGTTGGGGGAACTGACCCTGCCCATGATTATTGTTGATGCCTATGGGATTATGTATACCATGCCGCCTACGATACTGTCTATCCATTGGCCAAGCCTGCTGATTTCTTCTGTGGCCGGTATCGGGTGTATCTGTCTGGTGTCCATGATGGCGGTCTATAAGGATTTGAAGCTGACCCCTGCCGCCCTCATGCGTCCCAAAGCTCCCAAACCCGGCAAACGCATTCTGCTGGAATACATAAAACCCCTGTGGCGGCACATGAGCTTTACCTCTAAGGTCACGGCTCGAAACCTGTTCCGCTATAAAGCCCGCTTTTTCATGACAGTGGTAGGTGTATCGGGCTGTACGGCTCTGATGATTGCCGCTCTCGGTCTGCACGACTCTACCACCGCCATCGCTGATCTTCAGTTCAATCAGCTGACCAAATACGACCAGATATATGCCCTTTCTGAAGCAGAAACCGCCGATAAGAAAGCCTATTTGATGTCCCGCTTCCATGCCGATAAACGCTTTGAGAACACCCTGCTGGCCAGTATGGAATGGATAACGGTTGAAACGGAGCAGGATAAGCGTTCCATGAACGTACGCTTTGCCATTGGCGATGATCAGGAGCAGTTCAAGCAGATGTTCATTCTGCGGGACAGACGCACCCATCAGCCGCTGACCCTTTCGGATAACGGCATTATTCTGTGTGAACGCATTAGTGAAGTGCTGGATTTGAAGGTCGGCGACACGGTTAACCTGACCATTGATAACGAAAAATACCCGTGTCGGATAGAAGGCTTCACGGAAAATTATGCCGGCAGTGTCGGTTATATGACCCCCGCCTGTTACCAACGGCTGACCGACCGTGTGATGAAGTACAATCTGGTCTTTACCCGCACCGCCGAGGGCATGAAGGATCAGGAAAAAGCAATTGCGAATGACTTTATGAAGGAAGACGATGTTATCACGGTCAATTCGATTACCGAGCAGGTCAACTCCATGATGAGCATGATGGATTCGCTGAACCTTGTCATTTTTGTCATGATTTTCTGTGCCGGTATGTTAGCGGTTGTCGTGCTTTATAATCTGACGAATATCAATATTGCCGAACGTGTGCGGGAAATTGCCACCATCAAGGTGTTAGGCTTTTACAGCATGGAAACCGCTAATTTTATCTATCGGGACAGCATCACGCTGACAATTATCGGCGGGCTGTGCGGTTTAGCGTTAGGCAACCTGTTTGCCACGTTCATCGTTGAATCCATTCAAATGGACAACGTCATGTTCCCCAAGCTCATTTCCTTCTGGAGCTACTTCATCGGCTTTGTCCTGACGCTGGCCTTCTCTATGCTGGTCAACTTCATGATGTATTTCAAAATGAACAAAATCAGCATGGTGGAATCCCTCAAAAGCGTGGAGTAACCCTTTGGTTGGAGGGCTTTGCCCTCCAACCCTCCCACCTGGGGCTTTGCACCCGGACTCCACAAGCCTTTGAAAAGGCTTGTGCGAAACTTTTAACTTGACGGTTCATTAGGTTCTTTGTGAAGGCAAAGCCATAAAACAGGTACAAACACCTGCAAATATCTGCCGATTCTCTTCGGAGAATTTTTCGTTGAAATGCGACCGTTTTCTTGACAAACAGCCGCCGCTGTTGTATAATAGCACTAAGTCAAGGGTTCATCATTCGCACCCCGCATGAACAGCGGATGTGACAATTTTTTGGACAATATTTTCGTCACATAAGCGGTGATACGCCGAGATTCGCACTTTTCCGCTATTTTGGGTTCTGTAACCCGCATCAACAGCGGACTTTTTATAGCGTTCAGCGGCTGCTCTTGCAATCTGCACACCCCCGTAGGGGACGGAAACACATTGTATTCTCACTTTGTCAATACCTTTTTTCTTGCAATCTGCACACCCCCGTAGGGGACACACAAAAGCCCTCCGTCAGACAGCTGACGGAGGGCTTTTGTATAGGTTGGTGAAGTGTTATTTTGGCTCATCACAGCGATTCTCGAGAATACTGAAAACTGAAGACTGAAAAATGAATAATGTTGATTTAGGTCAAGTCAGCGAATTTCGGGAAGGGGTTTGGGGGAACCCATTACGTCCTGCGGGGTCACCCGCTCGCCAGAAAAGGGATTCCCCCAAGTGGCTGGTCGGAGGGAAAGGGGTTCCCCCAAGTGGCTGACGGTTGGGAAAGAGTGATGAAATGAATAAAAAAACTCTTGCATTGTTAGCCATTATGTGGTAAAATGACTGATGGGAACCCCCAAACCGATTGATAAGAGGTGGATTTATGGCCAAGGAAATGAAAATCAGGACAAAAAATCAAGATGTGTTTCTGCGGGTGCAGAAGGGACATTTTGCAACTATGCACAGCCATACAAATTACTATATCGACGTAACAACACAAAAAATGCGTCTGTCCGAAGCAAGAGCGGTGGCACAGGAATTAGCCGACGACTATAAGAGGTCCACGATTGTGGACACAATTCTCTGCATTGACGGCATGGAGGTGGTTGGCACCTGTATTGCCGATGAACTCACCAAAGATGACTATGTGAACATGAATGCTCATCAGACCATTTATGTGCTGTCGCCGGAATTTGTCAGCGGCGGTCAGATTATGTTCCGTGACAATATTGTACCCATGCTGACCAATAAGCACGTGCTGATTGTGGCGGCATCGGTCACCACCGGCAAAAGTGCGTTGGCGGCAATTGATGCGGTGAATTATTACGGCGGTTCCGTGGTCGGCGTGGCGGCTATTTTCGCCACTGTTGATGAATGTGACGGTCACCCCGTTCGCTCTGTCTTTGACCCCAATGACTTGGGCGATTACGAAAGCTATAAACCGCCGGTTTGCCCGTTCTGCCGCAGCGGTGAGAAAATCGAAGCCTTGGTTAACAGCTTTGGCTATTCTGCCTTGTGAAATTTATAACGATTTGCCTGCATAGCGTGTCTGTGCAGGCTTTTTATTGGCAGGAAATACCTGTAAAATATTCACAGATTACACTTGGAAGCATCGTAAAATTTGTATAAAGCATTGATTTGACACAAAAACAAAGTTCATCGTTGTTAAGGGTGTTGACCTATGCGAAAAATAATGCTATAGTAAAAGTTATGAGAAATTAACGAAATGCTGACACATCTCCCCCACACCGACGGATGACGGATAGTGCGGAATCACCCCGCACGAAAAAACGCTGTATGACAGAAGCCGCAGCCAACCGCAGACGGTTACAGCATTTCTTCAGAAATAAACAAAAATAATATGTCGCTCGGGAACAACAGAGAGGTGACGGTATGCATGAATGAAACAAAACGGAAACGCTCGTCTATTCCATGGGGACTGATTTTTAATATAAGTATTGTTGGCCTGACCATTGGGCTTGTCGTTTTCTTTATCTTTTCTAAAGACGGTTTTATCGACCTGCTGAACAGCGGTCTGAAAATAAACGGTTTCTGGCTGATTTTGGCTCTGCTGATGCATTTGCTGAACATTGCCATTGATGCCACGGTAATATATCTGTTTGTCAAACGAAGTACCCCTGCCTTTAAGGTGCGTGAAGCGATTGTCGTTTCCATGGTGGGACAGTTCTATTGTGCGGTCACACCCGGTGCTTCCGGCGGTCAGCCCATGCAGGTGCTGACCATGAGCCGCATGGGGGTGAAAACTTCCAACGCCACCGCCGCTTTGATTCAAAAGTTTCTGGTCTGGCAGTTCACGCTGACCGGTTACAGTATTGCCGCTATGGCTTTGCGGTTTTCTATGTTTGTGCAAAGTCTGGACGTGGCCATGTGGATATTGACCATCATCGGCTTTATCGGACAGGTGCTGACGATTGTTGTCCTGCTGTTGGCTTCGTTCAACCAAAAGGTCACGACCAAGGTCATTGGCGGTATCTATAAACTGCTGGCCAAAATCCACCTGATGAAGAACGTAGACGAAAAAATCAGCAAACTCGAAGAGTCGCTGACAAACTTTCATAACTGCAACAAAGACCTGAACAAAGACAAAAAGCTGGTCGTGCAGGTTTATGTGCTGACTTTTATTCAGCTGACCGTTCTGTTTTTGATTCCTTACTGTATTGCCAAATCCTTCGGCAATGACGGTGTACAGATGTTTGATATGATTTGTGCGCAGTCGTTTGTCAGCATGGTTTCCGGACTGGTGCCGCTGCCCGGCGGTTCCGGAGCCGCCGAATACTGTTTCAGTGCCTTTTTCGGCACCGTCTTTAATGAGCAGATGATCAAATCCGCCATTCTCATTTGGCGTACCATCACCTACTATCTGACCATTATCATCTCTCTGCCCTTTGCCGGCAACCAAAAAAAAAAAAACATGGAATCCCTTGCCCCCGAAACCGATCCCGCCACTTGACCCCCGGTTGGAGGGCTTTGCCCTCCAAACCTCCCAGCAGGGGGTCTCCCCCTGCACCCCCGTTGGGGGAACCCCTTTTCTGGCGAAAAAAGGGGTTCCCCCAAACCCCCTCCCTAAATTCGCTGACTTGACCTGAATCAACATTATTC
>CADCOZ010000019.1 GCA_902803125.1 uncultured Ruminococcus sp. | reverse complement strand
TGTTCCTGACCGGCAATAGTATTACCAACACCTGTATCTATGATACCGGCATTTACGAAATTATCCCCGGCTTTATTGCCGGCCTGCTGGCGGCTGTCGTTGTGACGTTGATTACACCGCCGCCGAGCGATGATGTAGAAAAACTCTACCAAAAAGCGGTTGATTATGATACCTGATGTTTCGGCGTAACGAACAGAAGGTTTCTGCCGCTGTAAAAGACAACGCATAGTTTCACAAATATATTACTGCCGTTTGCGGTCTGTGGTGCAGACTGCAAACGGCAGTTTTTTCAAGGAATGGTTTTATGGGACTGCTGAATATGATTTGTAAATATTTATCAGCACCACAACCGGCTTCTGCATAGCGGGCAGGAGATTATCCTCTTATTTTTGGGGGGAAAGTGATACAATAGGGCGGAGCCTCTTGGCGTTATGAACGATAATTGAAAGAAAAGTTGTGCAGATAGACGTTTTTTCTTTAAATGAAAATAAGTCACCATATCGTTTGACAAATATTCGTCAATATGCTATAATATATACTAAAGATGTTGGCAACTATTGTCAATAATGACATCTATAGAAAGGAGAATTCCCATGAATCATGTAAAGACTTCGCTGTTCAGGAAAGTAACAGCGGCGGCACTCAGCTTGACGATGCTGTTCGGAGTATCGGCTGTTACGGTGCCGGTATTGGCTGACATGGGTACGCTGACGGTGGAAGCGGCTTCCAGTGTCAGTATCAATACCCAGCAGGTCACCTTGTACGGGCTGAACAGCTGGGCGGATGAGTATATTTCCATTCCGTCCAACTATGCCACCCGTTATCAGCTCCGAGTGAGCGGTGCCTCTTCGGTTACCTATTCCACCAACAGCAGTTACCTTGAAGTGTCCAGCACCGGTTTGATCACCGCAAAGCGTGTGACGAAGTACACCTATTCGCTGGGCAACGGCTGGGCGATAACGACCACAACGCCCGACCCCACGCAGGAACCTATTCGCATTTCTCAGCAAATGGAGTTCGGAACGTATAATGTAACCGTCAAGGCAGACGGACAAACCTTTAATGTGTCGGTTACCATCAAGGACTATGCGAATGTCTACGCCGATAAGACGATGGATGACTATTTGGCGGCGAATATCACTTCCGGCATGACGACTTACCAGAAGGTAGAGAAGATTGCCCAGTTTATTGCCGCCCGCAACTACAGTGCCAGTTATTCTTCTGCGGTTGGCTTGATTGTTGCCGGCGGGGCAGACTGTTGGGGTTCAACGGATTGTGCCATTCAGATGGCACAAAAAATCGGCTTGCAGGCGTGGAGCCGCAACGGCAACCGTGATGCCGGTGCCGGCAGCGGCCATATGAATGCCATGATTTCCGATGGTACGGACTATTACGAAGTGGAAGCCGGCTATTCCGGCACGGCTCCCCGTTATTATGACATCACCAAGAGAGTGTCCCTGTTCAGCTATCGTACTGTCACCGGCGGTGTGGAAGTCTATCAGTATGATGGTCAGACCACCCCTGAAGTGCTGACGGTTCCTTCCACCATCAACGGCAAGACCGTTGTCGGTATCGGTGCCAAGTTTATCCAGATGGATAAGGCTGTGAAAGAAGTGGTGCTGCCGTCTACCATTCAGTACATTAACGACAGTGCTTTCAACTCCTGCTATAACCTGGAGAAAATCAACCTTCCGGCTTCTGTGGAAAGAATCGGCAGCTTTGTCTTTACCGAATGCCGAGCTCTCAAGACCGTTAGTGTCAGCGGCAGTAATTTTGTCTTTACCAACGGTACGCTGTATCAGGGAACCACCCTGCTGTATTGTCCCAACAAGGCCATTACGGCACCCCGCAGCGGCACAACGGCGATTGCTGATTACGCTTTCTACTACAACAGCAATATTTCTACCTTTACGATTCCCGCAACGGTTACTTCCATCGGAGAAGGTGCTTTCGGCAACTGCTCCAATCTGGAAAAAGTGACCTTCAACACCAAGAAGCTGACAGCTCTTCCGGATTACTGCTTTACCTATACCAAGGTCAACAATGTTATCATTCCGGACAGTGTTACGTCTATCGGCACCAGAGCCTTTGACGTAACAGGAGATGATTCACAGGTTCTGCTGATTGGTCAAACCGGCAGTGTGGTGGAAACGTATGCCAGCGATAATGGTCACCAGTTCTTAGATGTTACGAAAATGGTCAAGAATACCTCCAAAACCTCTTTGACCTATGCCATTGTGGGCGATACCATTAAAGTAACGCCTTCCTCAACCGGCGGCAAAGCACCGTATACTTATGAAGTAACCTATAAGTATCAGTACGACAGCGGTTATTCCGACAATATACTGGCAGACAATGCTACAACCGCTTCTTTCCCGGTAACAAAAGTCGGCTGTTATGTGGCAAGAATTTTAGTAACGGACGGCTATGGTGTCACTGTGGAAAAGAATATCAATATTAACGTCAAGGAGAAGGTCAGCGGCACAGCAACCCTTTCTTCTTCCGCTATTACATTGGGACAGTCTGTTACCGTTACGGCCAACGGCACCGGCGGTTACGGCAGTTATCAGTATGCTTTGCAGTATAAATCCCCCACGGATACCGCTTGGCAGAGTGCTGTGGCTCTCAGCACCAATAATCAGATGACCTTCAAGCCGACTGTTGCCGGCACCTATTCTCTGCGTGTTACCGTGAAGGATATGCGAGATAAGGCCGGTTATCTCTACCCGACGCTGACGGTCAATCCGTCTGCGTTGAAGAATACCTCCACCATTTCGGCCACAACCATTACGGTAGGTTCTTCTGTTACCGTGACCGGTTCGGCGACCGGCGGTTACGGCGATTATCAGTACGCCCTGCATTATAAGTCCTCGACCGATACGGAATGGAAGAGTGCAGCAGCTCTCAGCACCAACACCAAGATGACCTTTAAGCCTGCTGCCTATGAT
>CADCOZ010000018.1 GCA_902803125.1 uncultured Ruminococcus sp. | reverse complement strand
TTTGTCATTCCCAAGCCCGAATTGATTCCCGACAGCATCAAGCGTGTGAAAGAAATCCTGACAGACCTGACCGGCGGCGAATATGCCATTGACCAGAATTTTGTGGAAGCCCAAAGTCTTGCCACCGTGGCCTGCATCGTATTAGAGGAGGTACAGAAAAAATATGACGCTCAATAATTTCTATGTGGATAACCTGATCAAAACCGCCTTGTTGGAGGATATCAACTACTGTGATGTTACCACGGATTATTTGATCCCCGAAAGCCAAACCAACACAGCCCGTTTTGTTGCCAAAGCAGAAGGTATTGTCTGCGGCACCGAAATAGCCGCCCGTGTCTTTACCCTGCTGGACAGCACTGTCACTTGTGAAATTCTCATCAAAGACGGTGAACCCGTTAAAAAAGGTGATATCATTCTAACGCTGAGCGGCAAAACCCGTTCCTTGCTGAAGGGAGAACGCACCGCTCTGAATCTGATTCAGCATTTAAGCGGTATTGCCACCATGACCAACCGTTTTGTCAAGATAGTAGAAGGCACCAACGCTTCGATTGCCGACACCCGCAAAACCCTGCCCGGTCTGCGAGCCTTGCAAAAATATGCGGTCACCGTTGGCGGCGGCCGGAATCACCGTTTCAATCTTTCCGATGCCGCCATGCTGAAGGATAATCATATTGATGCGGCCGGCGGTATTATACCCGCTGTTACCGCCCTGCGGCAAAAGGTCGGTCACATGACGAAAATCGAAGTAGAAACCCGCAATCTGGAAGAAGTCAGGGAAGCCATCCGTGCCGGAGCCGATGTCATTATGCTGGACAACATGAAGCCCGCCCTCATGAAAGCCGCTGTTGACATCATCAAAAGCCGTGCCTTAACCGAAGCCTCCGGCGGCATTACCGAAGCCACCCTTCGTGAAACAGCCGAATGCGGCGTTAACATCATCTCCATCGGCGCCCTCACCCACTCCGTCCAAGCCTTCGACATCTCTATGTACATCGACAGCCAATAAGTGTGTGTTGGAGGGCTTTGCCCTTGGATTCCGTAGGCCTTTGAAAATCTTGCGAAAAACTTTTAATTTGTTGGACAAAGCAGTTCGTTACATTCAGGCAATCATTTTTTTCAAATAAACGTCCCCTCCGCCGCATTCGTGTATCGGAGGGGCTTTTTGTCGGCTCTGTGCCTTCTCATGTTAAACTTCTATTGGCGGATAGGCTCAAAAAAGCCGATAAATGCAGGTTACCTGTCAGAAAATGCACTTGACCGATAAACGGTTGATTTTTTTTCGGCGATAGACTATGATAATATCACCGCCGACAAAGGAGGCTAAAAACGTGAAGCTGACCTTAACGCAATCCTCTCAATATACAGAACCGGAAGTTGACATTCGCTGGGCCGAAATGACACCCCGTCTGCAAAAAGTCATTGACCTGCTGCAAAAGGACGACCCCTTGCTGACTGTCCGTTCCGATACGGTCACCAGACGCATCCACCCTGATACGATTCTATATTTTGAAAGTGTGGACGAAAAGACCTTCGTCTATGTGGAAACGGAAGTATTCACTTGTGAAGGCAAGCTGTATGAAATAGAAGAACGGCTGAAAGACGGCCCTTTTGTTCGCATCAGCAAGTCCTGTATTCTGAATATCGACTGGCTCGAAAGTGTCAAAGTTCTGCTCAACGGCAAGATGGAAGCCCTGCTGAAAAACGGCGAAAAACTTATTATCAATCGGCATTATGTGCCGGCGTTCAAACGTAAATTCGGACTGTAAGGAGATGAATCACTATGCAAAAAAACAAGCTCATCCGCCGTCTGCGTACTTATGGCGTATCCTGCTGTGTATCGTATACATTTGTGAGTATGATTTTTTCCGTTCTCAGTATGTCTAACCATGTCATCAGTGACAACCCTTGGCAAACCCATTTGGAACTGTTTGCCGTTTGTGCGGCGATTGCCCTGCTGATGTTTTTCAGCGATACGCTTTTGCATCAAGAGGACGACACCATGACCGTGACAGGTTTTTTTGTCGGCTTGTGCGATGTGGCCATACCGGTTATCGGCTTAGGCGGCTTTCTATTTCAATGGTTCAACCCCTTGAGTACGCAAATTATTCTTCCCATCATCATTTTATTGTGCGTCTATCTGGCTATATTTGTTTTGTTCTATCTCAATGCCAAGCATACCGAAAAGGAACTGAACCGCAAAATTAACGAACGAAAGGAAAGATTACAGCATGACAAAGAAAATCATTGAGGTCAGCGACCTGAAAAAATCCTACGGCAAGGTGCAGGCCGTCAAATCCCTCAGTTTTTATGTGGAACAGGGAAAGCTGTTTGCCTTTCTTGGTCCCAACGGAGCGGGGAAATCGACGACCATCGACATCATCACCACTTTTCTGCAAAAGGACAGCGGCACCGTTACCATTGACGGTTTGACACTCGGCCAAGACGATAACCAAATCCGCCGCATTATCGGAGCCGTCTTTCAGGACAATATGCTTGATGAACTGCTGACCGTGCGGGAAAATATCCTGATGCGTGGCTCTCTGTACGGCCTGCGGGGTCATACGTTAAAAGCCGCCGCCGACAAAGCTATCGCCGCCGCTGAAGTAGGCGATTTTCAAAACCGCCGCTACGGCAAATTGTCCGGCGGTCAGCGTAGGCGAGCCGATATCGCCAGAGCCTTGGTGCATACCCCGAAAATCCTTTTTTTAGACGAACCGACCACCGGTCTTGACCCCCAAACCCGCAAAACCGTTTGGGAAACCATTCGCAAGCTCCAGAAAGAAACCGGCATGACGGTATTCCTGACCACCCATTATATGGAAGAAGCCGCCGAAGCCGATTATGTGGTAGTCATTGACAGCGGTGAAATTGCCGCCAGAGGAACGCCTGCCCAACTCAAAGAAACCTATGCCGGCGATTTCCTGAAGCTTGTTCCCCAAAAGGATCGCATGGAACACCTTCGTACATGGCTGACAGAAAAGAAATTATCCTTCACTCAGCAGGCCGACACCTTCCGCATCAGCATTCCGCACACACTGGAGGCTCTGCCGCTGATTGATGAATGCCGTTCAGACCTGAGCGGTTTAGAGATTGTGAACGGCACAATGGACGATGCTTTTATTGCCATTACCGGAAAGGAGATAAGAGAATGATTGCTTTTGCCAAACGGAATCTGAAACTCTATTTTCGTGATAAATCTTCCGTATTCTTTTCTTTGCTGGCCGTCTTAATTGTACTGGGTCTGTACATCATCTTTTTAGGCGACCAGCTGGTACAGAGCATACAGGACAAAGTCAGCGGAGCCAACCGTTTGATGGACAGCTGGATTATGGCGGGCATTTTAGCGGTCACGCCGGTTTCCACCACTCTTGGTTCCTTTGGCACAATGGTAGCCGATAAAGCCAAAAAGATTGACAAAGACTTTCGTTCCTCACCGATTCGCCGCCGTTCATTGGCCGCCGGCTACATACTCAGTTCGTTTTGTATTGGCTGTATCATGTCGCTGTTTGCCTTAGCCGTCATTGAAATCTACTTTGCCTGTAAAGGTTACGGACTGTTGTCCGGCCTGCAGTTTCTGCAAATGCTCGGCACGATACTGCTGTCGGTACTGGTCAGTTCCTCGCTGATGTATCTGGTGGTATCGCTGTTCAGCACCCAAAACGCCTTTGCCACCGCCAGCACGATTATTGGCACACTCATCGGCTTTATCACGGGCATTTATCTGCCGATTGGCAGTACCGACCAGTCTGTGCAGTATGTCATCGAATTTTTCCCTGTTTCCCATGCGGCCTCGCTGTTCCGTAAAATTCTCATGGCCGACCCCATGACCGACAGCTTCAAAGGTGTTCCCGACCAATTCCTGACCGACTTCAAACTGGACATGGGCATCGAGTTTTCCGCCTTCGGTCATACCTTCACCACCCTTGAAAGCATCGGCTATCTTCTCCTTTCCTCCGTCATTTTCTATGGCATCGGCATTCTCATCACCGCCAAAAAGAAAAAATGAATATTGGAGGGCTTTGCCCTCCAACTTAAGGGTGGGGGTTATGCTTGTGACAAGGGGCAGAACAGTTTTGACAGCCGCAGGAACAATTGCCTTTGCCGGATTTTTTGCGGCGTTTGAGGCACCATACCGCCAAAATGACGGCGGCCAGCAGGATAAGCACCAGCAGAATATCAAGAGCATTCATGGAATCACCTACCATCCAAAGGCCGTGCCGAGCAGATAAGCGGACAGGGAGGCCGCCCATGCCACGACACACTGCCATACTACCACACCGAAAGCCCATTTACGCCCTAATTCCCGCCGAATGGAGGCGATGGCCGCCACACAAGGGGTATACAGCAGGCTGAAAATCAGCAGGGATACCGCTGTCAGCGTGGTCATGGAAAGTGTGGTGCCGTAGAGTATCTGAAGCGTGGATACAACGCTTTCTTTCGCCATAAAGCCGCTGATAAGGGCGGTGATAATCCGCCAGTCATTTAACCCTATTGGGGCAAACAGCGGTGCCAGCCAGCCCGCCAGCGTGGCTAAAATGCTGTTTTGTGCTTCTTCGTCCGGAATCATGTTGAAATGGAAATCAAAGTGCTGTAAAAACCAAACAATGATGGTGGCAATAAAAATTACCGTAAAGGCTCTTTGCAAAAAGTCCTTGGCTTTGTCCCAGAGCAGGAAAACGACATTTTTCGCACCGGGCAGACGGTAATTCGGCAGTTCCATGACAAACGGCACGGCTTCCCCCTTAAACAGCGTTTTCTTATAAATCAGGGCAATCAGGATACCAATCAAGATACTCAGCACATACAATCCGGAGATAATCAGCCATTTATAGGCCGGAAAGAAAGCGTTAACAAAGAACGCATAAATCGGCAGTTTGGCGGTACAGCTCATGAACGGCGTTAGCAGAATGGTCATTTTTCTGTCCCGTTCACTGGGCAGGGTGCGGGTGGACATGACCGCCGGCACGGTACAGCCGAAGCCAATCAGCAAAGGCACCATACTGCGGCCGGACAGACCGATTTTTCGCAGGAGCTTGTCCATAAAAAACGCCACTCTGGCCAAATACCCGCTGTCCTCCAACAGCGACAGGAACAAAAACAGCGTGATGATAATCGGCAGGAAGGTCAGCACACTGCCCACACCGGCAAAGATACCGTCAATAATCAGTCCGGTCAGGACTTCGTTGACGTTGGCCCCTTCCATCCATTCTCTTGCCATGTTCGAGAGGGAGTCAATCCCGCTTTCCATCAGGCTTTGCAAAGTGCCGCCAATCAGGTCAAAGGTCAGCCAGAACATGACAATCATAATCAGCAGGAACATTGGAATGGCGGTGAACTTGCCCGTCAGGATTTTGTCGATTTTCTGACTGCGTTTATGTTCTTTGCTTTCGGATGGTTTTGTCACTGTCTGCTGACAGACTCTCTGAATGAAAGAGAAGCGCATATCAGCAACAGCGGCGTTTCTGTCCAAGCCATATTCCGTTTCCATCTGTCGAATCATTTTTTCCAAGACTTCTTTTTCGTGTTCGGACAGAGCCAGCTTGTCTAAAATGAGTTTGTCCCCTTCCACAACTTTTGAAGCGGCAAACCGCAGGGGTAAATCGGCGGTGCGGGCTTTGCTTTCAATCAGGTGAGAAACGGCATGAAGACAGCGGTGCAGTGCGCCGTTGTGGTCTTCCGAACGGCAGAAATCCTGTCGGGAAGGTTTCTCCTGATAGTGGGCAATATGTATAGCGTGTTTGACCAGTTCATCCACGCCCTGATTTTTAGCGGCTGAAATCGGCACGACCGGTACGCCCAAGAGGTGTTCCAGCGTGTTAATGTCGATGGAACCGCCGTTAGCGGTGAGTTCGTCCATGAGGTTGACAGCCACGACCATGGGAATATCCATTTCCAGCAACTGCATGGTGAGATAGAGGTTGCGTTCGATATTGGTAGCGTCCACGATGTTGATAATCGCTTTGGGGTGCTGTTCCAACACAAAGTTTCGTGACACAATTTCTTCCTCGGAATAAGGCGACATAGAGTAGATACCCGGCAAATCGGTGATAATGGTTTTGGGGTAACCACGGATGACACCGTCTTTTCTGTCCACGGTCACGCCGGGAAAGTTGCCAACGTGCTGATTAGAGCCGGTGAGCTGATTAAAGAGGGTTGTTTTGCCGCAGTTTTGGTTGCCGACCAACGCATAGGACAGCACGGTATCTTCCGGCAGAGGGTCACCGCTTCCTTTGGCGTGGTATCGGCCGCCTTCTCCCAATCCGGGATGGTCAGACAGCTTGATTTTGGGAATATCCTTTTTTTCCTTGCTGTCGGACAGCCGAACGATTATTTGTTCCGCATCGGCCAGCCGCAGTGTCAATTCATACCCATGAATTTGTAACTGCATCGGGTCCCCCATCGGAGCAAACTTCACCAGTGTACAAACGGCTCCCGGTATCATTCCCATATCCAAAAAGTGCTGCCGCAGGCTTCCCTGACCGCCGACCGTTTCTATCACCGCCGTCTGTCCAATTTTCAACTCACTTAATTTCATACTTCCTTTTCCTTTCCTCGGAATGTTGGGGCTTTGCCCCAAACCCCCTTCCAAAAATCGCTGACTTTGACTTGCACAAGTTTGCCTACTAAACATTATTCACTATTCATTATTCACTATTCATTATTTCTGTTCCTCTGACCGGATGGCGTAAACTTTTACGTCACAGAGGATATCTGAGTCGAATTTGTGAAGTTCCTGTTCAAAGCCAACAAAGTGCATTCCGCACTTTTCCATGACACGCCCGGAAGCGGGGTTCTCAACATGGTGACGGGCAATTACTTTGTGAAATCCGCAGCGGAACAGTTCTTCAATTACGGCTCGAACGGCTTCGGTCATATAGCCTTGGTTCCAAAAACGCTTGGCGATAACATAGCCAATCTCCGCACAAGTGCCGTGTTCTCTGGTTCCCACGACTTCAATACAGCCAATCGGTTCATCTTTCTCTTTTTCGGTCACGCACCAGCGATAAGCAAAGCCCTGTTCGGCTTCCTGTAAGTATAAATGCAGCATGAATTGTGTGCTTTTCAAATCTTTGTGTCGATACCAGCGGCAGTAACGAGCCACATCTTCGTCATTCATCCAGTTATGGAACATCGGTTCGGCATCATCTTCCCGAAACGGCCGCAGAATCATTCTGGCAGTGGTGATAATACTCATGGCTGTTCTTCCTTTCTCAGAGCCTGCCGGTTATCTGTGCTGTATGATGTGAAAATGGCAAGCAGGCTCTCCGTCCGATCGGACTGACTTCGGTTTTTCAGCTGACAACATGAATAGGGGTGCCGTTCAGGAACTGCCGGATATTTTCGGCAACAATATCCATCAGCCGCCGTCTGGTTTCCACAGGAGCCCATGCGATATGGGGGGTTATGATACAGTTTTTGGTACCCATCAAAACGCAGTTTTCTTCCATCGGTTCCACGTTCAGGGTATCAATACACGCCCCGCCCAGATGACCGCTTTCCAGAGCATCCCGCAAATCCTGTTCCACCATGACACCGCCCCGTGCGGTATTGACAAACAAGGCACCCGCTTTCATTTTGGCAAAAGTGCTGTGATCAAATAAGGCACGGGAATCTTCGTTCAGCGGACAGTGTACGGTAACAATATCGCTTTGTGTCAGCAGGGTGTTCAAGTCCGTCATGGTGACACCGTCCATGGTTTTGGGGTGGCGGTTGTAGGCGATGACCTTCATTTGAAAGGCTAAAGCAATAGCGGCCACCGCCTGACCAATGGCACCGAGTCCGATAATGCCAATGGTTTTGCCGGCCAACTCATTGAGCGGATAGACAAACGGTGAAAAGGTCGGACTGCGTTTCCAGCGGCCGTCCTGTACATAGCGGTCATATTGTGCCACCTGATTATAGTGAGCCAGAATCAGGGCAAAGGTATGTTGTGCCACGGCATTGGTAGAATAGGAACCGGCGTTGCACACGGTTATATGGTGTTCCTGACAGTAGGGAATGTCAATATTATTGTAACCCGTGGCAAAAAGACCGATATACCGCAGGTGCTTGGCCAGCCGCAGGGAATGGGCATTCAGCAGGGTTTTATTGCAGATAATCATATCGGCTTCGGCCACGGCTTCGGCTACTTCTTCATATCGCAGTAAATTGTGGGAAATCACCTCGCCGAATTCCTGTAGAATATCGGTATTCACCAAGTGGTCAACCACCGTTTGGGCATCGGTAATGACAATCTTCATAGCAGTCTTTCCTTTCCTTTTGTTTTGTATCTCTAACTTGATTGTATGCCAATTTCCCGCAAAAAGCAATACTCCTACAGAAAAAAAGATACCTGATCTCAGGGGCAGCCACGTTGGGGGAACCCCTTTTCTGGCGAAAAAAGTGGAGAGCGGGTCTCCAGTGGAGACCTTGGCCGCAGGCCAAAGTGCCCTGACCGAGCCGACAGGCGAGACCCAAAGCCCTCCAACATTATCTGCGGCGGCGGCGTTTGTTAACGGCGGCGATACCGCCTAAGGAGCCGGCGGTGACGGGGAGCAGGAAGCGTAAGAGGGTGGCAGTGCCGAGCATACCGCCGGAAAGCAGACCGGCCGCCAGCATACAGAGGAAAAGTAACAGACCAATGACAGAACCAACCGGCAGACCGTTTTGACGGCTGATGCGTCCGCCGCAATAGCCGCCTAAAAAAGCACCGATGGCGGCGGCTGTCATGACCATGGGAGCGATTGCTCCATAGGGGACGGTCTGCATCTTGACAACAATCACAACACACAGAAGAACTAACAGCAGGGTGGCTGTCAGACTCGCTAACGTGCCGATGACGACCCCTTTTATCAATACAGAGAAGGATAGGATTTTGCGGTGAGAGGTTCCTTTCATCTGCTTGGCTCCTTTCATGATGGTTACTGGTGAAGTGTATGCGGTGGGAACGATAAACAGAACAAAGCCCTGTTCGGTGTGAACAGGGCTTGTGATGATGATAGGATAGCGGATAGGTTGGGGCTTAGCTGTCTTTCTTGTCAAGCTCGACCTTATCCTTTTTGTCTTTCTTGTCTTTTTTGTCGGCGGCTCCCTTTTCGTCCTTCTTGGGCTGTTTGTCGGGGGTGTCGACAGAAGCAATTGCCCATTTCTTGAAACGCATTCTGGTTTTGTCACTGCCGGTTTCAATAATCACCGTTTCGTCGTCTTCCTTCACGGCAATCACTCGTCCGACAATGCCGCCAATGGTGGTAATGTCGTCACCGATTTCAATACTGTTGCGCAGTTCCTCTTCTGCCTTCTGGCGTTTCTTCTGCGGACGGATAAACAAGAAATAGGCGGCGGCAATCACGACGACCCAAATGCCGATGGTCAGTACCCACTGCCACGGATTGGTCTGCTGTGCGGCCTGCTGTGAGGCCTCAGTGGCGGCCTGTGATGCGCCGGTTGCGGCGGCGGAAGTATCCATTAAGCTGAATATCATGTAGTTTTCTCTCCCTTTTCAAAAGAATAGGTATATTATATCAGCTTTTCAGGATTCTTGCAAGAGTCATTATGGATAGAATACGCCCGCTTTCACTTATTTATTTATGGCATATGCAGTATAACGCCCCAAAAACCGCCCCCACAGCGGTAAAAGCCGTGGGGGCGGGATAGGTATGGGGACAAGTCAAAAGCTATCCTCTTTTGGCAACCTCATCCCAGATTTCTGTGGCAGAGTCAAAAAGGGTTTCCTGATTCACAACTTCATTCTGATCGTTGTAGGTGTTTACTTTTACAAATGTGGCCTGAACGCCGCTCGGATGGAACACAATTTCCACACGTCTTTCTGCATAGGTGTCTGCATCGGGCCAATAAATATAATATACCTCACCGCCGCCATTCACCGCATCGTAAATGTATTGTATCTTCATGATTTCATCCAGAATTTCTTCGGATATC
>CADCOZ010000017.1 GCA_902803125.1 uncultured Ruminococcus sp. | reverse complement strand
TTCATCCCACCGCCTATAGAGGCGGGGGAATCCTTGCTCGTTAAGTTAAAAAAACAAGGCCTGTACTGCTTCAAGTTGGGAGCGGCCGCTTGCCGACTAATTCCGACAGCACAAACAGCATATGATCAGCACAATAATAACACCAATAACGGAAAGAATCGCCGAAATAAAGGCGGCCAATAACGAGCCTATCGCCCCCAAAGCCAATGTAATGAGAACCGTTAGAATCTGCACCAGAATCACCAGGAAAAAGTACCAGAAGGGGTGACGGCTGTAGCGATATTTGTCCTCCTTCCAATGGGCGATGACCAGACCGGTAATACCGCCGACGACGCCAAGAGCGATACTGTAAACCAAGGTCGGAAACTCCAGCTGTCCCATAGCTTCCACCCATGTTTTCATATCCTGCCCTATCAGGAAAGCCGGAGCCACACCAAAAAGGAACAGAATAAAATACAGCCAAAACGCACTTCTGGTGCGGTAGCCGGAAGGGGTATAGGTGGTTTGGGTGTTCTGTGTTTGACTGCCGGCGGAATAAGAAGACGAAACCGTTTTTGGTACGGGTACCGGTTTGGTGACCGGAGCGGGCTTGGGGGTATAGACAGGCTTCGGGGGCGGCGGCATAACAGCGGAACTGTTCGCCGCCTTTTCAACGGCACACCACGGGCATTGTGTATTATGGGGCGGATACAAATGCGGTCCGCCATAGGTATTATGATTGCAGGTTTTCAGCTGAGCCTGACCGCCGATAACGATCTTGTATAAGGCATTACGCCATTCGCCGGCCGTAGCTCTGAACGTAATATTCTTCAAAGCCGTTCTCTGCTTATAGTCAAAGGTGCGGATAAACAAATCCTGTATCATACGGGGCAGCATGGAAAGCGGCGGGCTGGTGGGGCGTACCTTATACGAACACTCCCGCACATAGGGACATTCGCCGCCGAGAATATCCGGATCAGCCGTTATTTGTCCGACACTCTTGGAATCCGCATTCAAATCTTTCTGCACACCGCCAAAGGGCGACTCGTTATTCATCAGCAAGCGGAACAGATGAATGGCCAGAGAGAAGTTGTCGCTGTCTTTGGAGAACGTGGCTTTTTTGATATCCACGACACCCTGAATTTCCGGAGCCAATACTTCCGGCAGTCCAACCGTACAGGGAAAATGCTCGCCGGTTTTGGGGTCGGTAATATCAAAAGAGTCACAGTCAATCAGGATAACGGTAGAGTTATCCGTATCAATAATGATGTTGTTGGGATTCATATCCCCGATGATGACGTTGTTTTCGTGTACATAGTCCACAACCCACGCCAGCAGGTAGGCATACTGCACCGAATGGAGCCATGTATATTGGGGATAAATCTTGTAGCGGATACCGCCGGGGGAAGAACGGCAGATATCGAATATTTTGATGCGGGACTTCACGGAAGGCATCACAAAGCCGACCATTTTCCCGTTTTCAAACAAAATATCCTGCGGCCATGCCAACCGCAGTTTTCCGTCAATAAAGGGCTGTATGTTAAAGGACAGCATCGCTCGGAGCTTGCGTTCCATCGCCTGCCGTTCACTCTCGGATTTGAAGTGATCCGCCTTATAAATTTTTGCTACTTTGTCAGAGATACTGCGGATTTCATAAACAATACCTTCACCGCCGGCGGCAATTTGCTTATCCAGCTGATAAAATTGGCCGCTCACGCCCGTATAACCCGCCATACTTTCTCTCTCCTTTCAATTTCTTTTTCCTTCTGCTGATGAAACACAAACAGGCAAACACCCTGTACAGAAAAACCCATACAGGATGTCTGTCGGAAAGCATTACTTGCAGAAGGGACAGGTCGTTAAGTGAGCCGAATAAACATGATTGTTGCGGCATCTGCTGAGGTTAGGGTTTGGGTCGGCCTGTGCATACTTCAGGAGCAACTTATTCCACTCTTCAGCGGTCGTGCGGAACTTCATGGCGGTGCGGATTGTTCTCTGACGATAAGTGAACGTATTTTTGAAAGCGTCCACAATTTCAGGCGGCAGTATAGAAACCGGCGGCGCCCACGGCGGCACCTTCTTGTTCGGAAGCTGACGGAAAAACGGTGATTCCCCGTTAATGATGTTGAGGTTCGTGTTCAGAGCGGTGGAGGAATCCACACTTTTGCCCACCAGAGCCGCACAGAACGGATCCGCATTCATCATCAGCAGGCGGAAGATATGGATAGCCAAGGAAAAATCATCGGCCGCCGGTGTAAAATCCGCATTAGCCACCATCATACAGCCCTGAATTTCGGGAGCCAGCAGTTCCTCCATGCCGACTTCACACTTAAAGCGTTCGCCGGTTCGCCGATTGGTGATATCGAAGGAATCGCAGTCAATCAGGGTAATATGTCCTTGCTTATCCACCACAATGTTGTTCATATTCATATCGCCGATAATAACACCGTTCAGGTGGAGATACCACACCACCCACGACAGGTTATACGCATACTGCACCGCATATTTCCAAGTGTAATGCGGAAACAGCTTCAAGCGGTGATTCTCATCCTGTTCAATCTGATAGATTTTCAGTGAACTGTCCAGCTTCGGCATAACAAAGCCGACAAACTGGCCGGTCGTCTTGTCATACAGTACGTCCTGCGGCCACGCCACTTTCAAAAAACCGTCCACAATCGGCTGAACCGGCACTTCCTGCACCATTGTCTGGAGCTTCCTCTCCAGCATTTCGCCGCTGTTCTGCAATTTTTGCGGATGATAAATTTTTGCCACAGAGGGCGTACAGTTCTCAATCGCATAAACCGCCCCTTCTCCGCCGCTGGCCAGCGGATTGGCACTTAACCTGTAATCGCCCTTTCTCCCTCTGTAGATCATATACAACACCTCCTGCATCTTGGAGGGCGTTACCCTCCAAACCTCCCCCCAAGGGCTTGACCCCCGGACTTCCTAAAGGTACTAACTTCGTGTTGCCCGCAAACCTTTGAAAAGCCTGCGAACAACTTTTGTGTTGACGGTTCATAAGTCTTTGCTCTGCGGCCAGATAGGCAAACAGGTTCTCACCTTCACTCGCCGTGAGCAGTGTATCCCAACAGGGAAAAGCCGTCATGAAATACGGCGGCTCTTCCTTATCTTTTATTCTTCCCTCTCATCAGGAAAGAAAAAGCGCACCATTTTTGTCCATGTAGATTCACGTTTTTCCTGTGGCTTCGTTGACTTGGAAGGCATCGAAGCAGAAGGGCGGGCATTCACCGAACCCGTATTTGCTTTCTTTTGCTTGGAGCCGTGTAACCGCAGGCTGGCCCCGCAGTTCATACAGGTATCTACCTGCGGGTTGCGAAAACCGCATTTCCCGCATTCGCGTATCTCTCCGTCTGTCGCTCGTCTGTGTTCACGCCGTTCTGTTCTTTCCGCAGAGGTCGAGTCCCCTGTTCTTCCCATAGGCGTCGGGCCGATGATAAACGGCGAATCAAACGGATTGGCTACAGGTTCTTCCCTTGGAACGGGTGACGGCCGTGAACCCGCTGAGGTTGACGGCGGATAAACCGTCTGTGAACGTGTAGCCGGAGCAGTAACGGACGATGGGGACGGCTGAGGGGAACCCGCTGTCTGCACCGGCGGCTTTTTGGTGTGGAAATCCGGATATAAAGCCGCTCGCCGCTTTTGGGCATAGAGTTGACTGTCACGTTCCCACGCCGCACTGTCAAAAACAGGCTTTTTGGTGGAAACCATCATTCGACAGTTCACAATGGCCGCCAGTGTCAGGTCGTCCCGCACCATTTTCCGATAATTTTCACTATGCAGTAAATCAAAATAGGATTTCGTCAGTGCCGCAACGTCCTTTTCGGAATGAAGCGGCGTGGTAAAGATATCTTCAATAAAGGGGTAGTACACACGATTGTTTTCGGCTCCACTGCTGATAAAGCTGTCTAACACACCGTCTGTTGCCATCACAAACGCCGCCGTGTCCGGCACCATGCCAAACTGCCAAGTGGCTTTGCTTTGCAGAGGATAAACGCTGGAGGCCTCTTCCCCTTTGTGTCTGTTGGTGACCATCATCATTTCGCCCCGCCGGGTCAACGCCAGAATACCGTCATCCCCTGCATGGGCAAAATATAAGTCCTTGCCGTCATAAATGGCCGCTGTTAAGGTGGACTGCAAACTAAACAGCATTTGCTGCATTTCTGCGGCTCGCTGTTCCACCGCATCATAGGCTTTCTGCATCGCTTCCCGCAGGAGTTTGCCAACAATGGTCTTATCCAAAGCCGTAATGCCCTGCCGCTCGAATAAGTCCTGTATGCACTCGCCCAAATACTGCACAATGGCATCTGTGGCCGTATCGGCACCAAAATCGGAAAGCTCACACGAACCGACACCATCGGCAATCGCTAAAACATAGATGGACTGCTTCTTCAGGAGAAGCATTTTACAGCGATCCTGACACGGCGTTTGGGCGGCAATATGCGATTCACCCTGCTGTGAGAAGCAAAAGCCCGCAATATCATCATAATAAACACATACCGGCTGTGGAACAACCGGCCGTTCCCACGGAAAGTCATCCTCATCCTCTTCGGCCGCATAACGGCGTTTCATTTCTTCAGAAACATCCGTCTGCTCCTCTTCGGCCTCGTACCCGTTCATCTCTGTCGGGTCAACCGTCTGCGGTGCTTCAGGGTAATATCCGTCTGCGGCCAACGGATTGGTCGGCTGTGACGGTTCGGGGTGATATCCGTCTGCGGCCAACGGATTGGCCGGCTGTGGCTGTTCGGGAGCGTATCCGTTCATCTCTGTCGGTTCCGGTGCCGGAGGAATGGCCGCACCCTGCAGTGCTGTTTCCTGTGCTTCTTCTGCTGATGTATCCGCCGGAGGGGTCACAGGACTATCGGCTCCTGTCCCGAAAGATGTCGTGTTGTTCTCTAATGACATGGTACTGTCACCTTCCCTCTCATATAGTTTGATTTGTCAACAGACCGGCTTCACTTCTGCAACAGAAGCCGCCGGCCTGTTTGGGGGAATGCAGTCTATCAAATACCAACCGTAATATTGGAGGGTGTGCCGGGCAGTGTAACATTCGGCGTTACCTTCGGGTCAGAGTGCGTGATTTCCGCAATGCTGGCACTCAGCCACTGGAACGCAGAACGAAAATCTGTTGCGGTGGCGTGCAGGGTAGTTTTCGCCGGAGCATTGGCCGGATAGTATTTCTTCAGCTGATCCAAATCCGCATTGGGACCAATACCCATCGGCATATAGGTAACCTTCTTGTTTTCAATCGCCGTGCGCATTCTCTGCACAGCCTCTGCCTCAAATTCGTCATCTGTCGGCAAACCATCGGTCAGCACGAACAGCCACGGTCTGTAGTACTTCACGCCCTGCTGTTTATACAATCTCTTGCGATCCTCAATTTCATCCAGTGCCTTAATGATGCCCTGATTCATAGAGGTTAAAGCACCCGGTTTAAGGGTAGGGGCTTCGTACTGTTCG
>CADCOZ010000016.1 GCA_902803125.1 uncultured Ruminococcus sp. | reverse complement strand
TTTTCATTCTTGTTTGTTGCCCTTACCTTGCCCTTGCTTTGCCCTGACCTTGCCTTTACTTTGCCCTGACCTTGCCCTTTATCTTGCCTTTTACTTTGCCCTGTTGTCCGCTTGCTTCCTTTGGAAGTCCTGCGTTCATGCGGACTTTCAGCCTTTTGCTCCTTGCCCTTTACTTTGCCCTCTGATTGATATTCATCATATTGAAGAACCGTAATCATAGTGTTCTTAGCCGTTGAGGTCTTGGCAAGGCATTTTGCTTCTATCAGCTGTTCTAACGCTCTGCGTACTTCCTTGGCGGTCAAGCCTGTTTCTTCGGCCAGATGCGCAAGGCTCGTCAAAAAACTGCCCCGCCTGACATGGATATTATGCCATTGACCATCCTGATGGTTTGCTTTCAGCAAGCAGTGAATAAACAGGGACTTGACCTTGCTGTCTTTGTACCAACCCCAGCTGATTATTTTTCTGTGCAGTTTAATAAATCCTTCTTCGCCCATGCTTTTTTACTCTCCTTCATAAACCGCCGTTATCCCCTGCGGAAAATCCGGCATAAACTATTGTTTCCCTTACAAGCCTTCCTTTGGCGTTCCCACCACAAACCCCTTTCACCTATACCGCTAAAAACGGGAAAATTCGACCTCAAAAGGTCGAATAAAACAAAACTGTCATCGAAAAATAACAATTTTGTAACCTTCCGAATGGGCAGGCAATCCGTACAGCACAGATATTCAACAGGCTCTCAGGAAGAAACAGCGTTGAAGATATCGGAAAGTTTATACCATGTGGGATAGTTGACGATACCGGTGACGGGAAGGGAAAAAACTTCCTGAAAAATGCGGACACTTTGGGCGGTTTTGTCGCCATAGATGCCGTCAACCGCTAAACGGGGAATGAGCGGATAGTTCTTGGCGATGGCGTTAATTTGCCGCTGAACGACCCGCACGTTATCACCACGGGAGCCTTTTTGGAGTACGCCGGGGAAAGAAATCGGAATGCCCTGCACTTTTCGTGCCTGCCTGAGTACGATGTCATAGCCGTAATAGTATTGCAGAATCTGGAAGGCGGAGTAGCCCTGCTTGGCTAAGTCGTTGGAACCCCATTGACTCAGCCAGCCGTCACGCTTGACACGAACACCGTCACAATATTGGGTAAACAACGGCTGACTGATGTCTGATTTAGACACATAGAAGCTGAATACCTCATCGGTGATATCGGCAATTTCTTCAAAAATATTGCGGCCATACACAAAAGCCTGATCATAGGCAGTGGAAGCGGTAATGGTGAAATCATATCCCTTACTGCGGTACCATTCGGTATAGACACGGTTCAGGGTAAACGAAATAATCGCTAAGATATTGGCTTTGAGGGCTTCTTTGTGCCAACTGGCATAGATTTCACTGCTCGCTACATTATTGATATAATCCTTGAAACGCAGGGTATAGTCCGGGGCATTGGCATCAGAGGGAACCCCGTTGTGAACCACAATAAATTCCGGAATGACGGGTTCGGGCAAGACCACTAAATTGCCGGGAAAGGGCAGTTTTTTGATGGCGGCTTCGGGAATTTTCGGGGGATAATCGCCCCAAAGTGTCGGGTAAGGAATGGTAACGGCTTCTTCCTGCGTGGTGAGGGAAATGTTTTGAACGGCGGTGCTGTCGGCATAGATTTGCACGTTGCTGATGACAGCATCTTCCCGATTGTCCCGCACAGCCCGTACATCATATTGGCTGAAGGGTCGGGGCATGGTACTGCTTTGGGCATAGCTTTCGGGCGGTGCGGCTAAGCGTATCGGCGGGAGCTGTCCTTCGGTGTCGGTTCGCAGGGTGGTAATAACCGTGCCGCTGTCGGGTTCACTGACAGTGACCTCCACGTCAGAAGCCGGAAACCCGATGTTCTGATAGTAGGTGTTAACCTTCAGCAGTCCGAAAGCACCGGTTTCTTCTGCGAGAACGGGTATGCCGTTTGTCATGGGAGTTCCTCCTTGTCCATTATGTGTGGCTGCGGGTACAGAAATCATTTTTCTTCCGTCTGTCCCTTGGGGAAAACCTTTTTCCGGCGAGCGGGTGACCCCGCAGGACTTCATGTTTTCCCCAAACCCCTTTCCAAAATTCGCTGACTTGATGACCAATAACATTATTCATTATTCATTATTCACTATTCATTATTCATTACTTCTCCCC
>CADCOZ010000015.1 GCA_902803125.1 uncultured Ruminococcus sp. | reverse complement strand
TGTTCCGCAAGATGGAGTTCGGCTGGTACAATAATTTGTACGAAAGCGACATCGGACGCATTATTATTGGCGGGCCTTTTGAACTGCGATTGTTTGTGTACATACTAATCGGCATGGTATTGGGAGCGGCCTTGGAACTGGTGCTTCGACAATATAACCAGATAGGCCTTGCAGATTAACCAAAAATACATCATTGACACACAATAAGACCATATATCCTCTTGACAGGGGACATATGGTCTGTTTTTTATGGTGTGTGTTGTGCTGGATGGACGTTATCCAACGGGTTCCCACAGCGATTGTATCACCGCAGGGAACTGTTCGGCGGTATGAACCCGTGCCTGACATGATTTTGCCAAACCCGCCGTATACGCCGCATGAACAAAAGGCAGTCCGGCGGTTTGGGCGGCGATGCGGTTGGCTTCGTCAGCACCGATACAGACGGCCTTTGTCAAATGGTTTCGTTTCATCAAAAGACGGAGAGTTTCCGAGGGGGTACGTTTGGTATAACGCACGCTTTGAATCTCGCTGAAAAAGTGCTGTAAGTGATGAAAGTCCAGCTGACATACCAAGTATTCCCGACCGGCCTCGCCGATAAAGTACAGCGGGTATTGTGTGTGCAGAGCGGTTAGTGCTTCGGTGATTCCTTCGAATAGCCGATTTTCTTTCCATAGTGCAGAAGCATAAAAGATAATGCCTTTCTTGACTGCCGTCTGACGAAGTTGCCGCTGTTTTTGAAAGAACGCCGACAGCAAAGCCGCACACGGCTGTTCCAGTACCCCGCCGACACATTCCGGCTGATGCGGATAGGGCAGTGTAAACAGCTGTGTGACCGAATGACAGGAACCGGTTTTGGGATCGGCACAGCCATAGACGACCCGTTTCAGACGGGCATTGATGGCGGCTCCTGCACACATCGGACAGGGTTCCAAGGTAACGTACAGTTCACAATCTTCTAACCGCCAGCCGCCGCACTGCTGACAGGCCTGTTCTATGGCACAAATTTCTGCATGACAAAGGGCGTTTTTGCGGCTTTCCCGCTGGTTATAACCGATAGCAATCGGTGTGCCGTTTCGGACGATAACAGCCCCCACCGGCACCTCGCCGTTCTCGGCGGCTTTTTCAGCCTGCTGAAGAGCCAGCTTCATCCATTGTTCATCTGTTATCATAGGATACTCCTTTTCTAAGGGCAAACCTCTTTTCTAAGGGCAGCCACTTGGGGAAACCCCTTTTCTGGCGAAAAAAGGGGGTTTTCCCAAACCCTTTCCCTAAATTCGCTGTGTTGTTCAGCCAAAAACTTGCGGCAGAAAAAACCGTCCTGCGGGGTCACCTGCCGAAAAAAGGAATTCAGCCCCTTCCCTAAATTCGCTGTGTTGATAGTTCATGAATTTTTCGTCTGCGAAAAGATATTCAACAGGCTCTCAGACAAACTTGATGGCGATGGCGGCGATGACAAACAGCCACAGTACCGGAGAGGTGATAACACACCATATTTTTTTGCGTTTTGTCATGGGCAGGGGACATTTTCGGAAGAAAAAGATTCTGACCTTTCGCTTATACAGCCAATAGATACAGCCCGCAAACACGAACAAGGCAATTTGGGACGAAATCCGCAAAAAGGATAAGTAAGCCGTACTGTTGACCGTTACCCGAATAAACACGCCGAGAGCCGACAGAGCGTTGTTCAGGAAATGGACGATGACCGAGAGCCAGAAACGGTTGGAGGTCTTTCGGATACAGCCGAAGATACAGCCGCATAAAAAGGCGAACAGAGCCGTTGTAAAACTGCTGTGCATCATACCGAAGATGAACGAGGACAGCAGGACACTGAGCAAATGCCCATAGGGAGACAGTGAACCATAGACATAGCCACGGCAGGGCAGTTCCTCACAAATAGCCGGCACAACAGCAGAAGCCGTCAGCATGAGCAGAAAGTTGCCGATGGTGCCGGCAAAGGTGAGATAGACTTTATGATCTGTTTCGGGCAGATAGCTTTCCAGCATGGTGCAGAGCATATTGACCACAACACAGCCGCATAAGCCAAAAACCACCAATAGGAAGGAGTCGAAGAAAGAGGTCTTTTTCTGACGGGGTGTATAGAGATAGTGTTTGATATGGCCGCGGCCAAGGTACGCCAGCACCAAAGCGGGCAGAAGAGAACCGGTCAATGATGCGATGATGTCCAGTATATAGAACAACACATGGTTTTCGGCTGTTTTCAGGGAGATGAGCGAAATGACCAAATGCACCGCCACGGCAAAAATGCCGTAAAGGGAGCATAAATTGACCGTTTCTCTGAGCATTTGCGCATACGGTTTTTGGATTATGGGCGGTTGTTCCGCTGTATAGGCTGTTGTCTGGTTCATCAAAACACCACACTTTTTCTATCCGCAGGAACGGACGTTAGGATGGGGCAACGCTGGTGGATGGGCCTGTACCGGCTGAACGTGCGGAAACCGTCCGCAGGAAAAGCCGCTTTCTGCTTTTGGGAAAAGCGGAACAGGCGAGGGTTTCGGCATTTTGTTCCGAACGAGTGATGAGATAGGCTGTTCTTTACAGATATTATAATGAGCAATAGTAGGGGCAGATATTAACATACTGTCCGTTTTTTTGGCGGAAGCCGTTGGGAATGGTACCCAATTGGACAAACCCCAATTTTTCGTATAGATGCCGTGCGGCCAGATTGCTTTCGACCACGGCGTTGAACTGTAGAATCAAAAAGCCTTTTTCCTTTGCCATGCGCAGACAGTCCCGCACCAGCTGTTCACCAATGTGTTGGCCACGCTGATCGGACAGCACCGCATAGCTGGCGTTGGCAATATGTCCGCATCGTCCGATGTTATTCGGGTGCAGAATGTACAGACCGGTCACCCGTCCGTTGGCTTCGGCCACACCGGTATAAGTCTGTGCCGCAAAAAAAGCGGCTCCTGTTGTTTCGGTGAGCAGTTCTTCCTGCGGGAAGGCCAGACCGGCTTCCACGACTTCGTTCCAAATGTTCAGCATTTCCGGTAAATCTTCGGGGCGGTATTCTCTGATCAGCATGGGAGGCTCCTTTCGTGGTGAAACATTACAGCAGACTGGCAGCTAAAGAAGCGGCGAGCTTGCCGGTATGGAAGTTGAGGGAACCCTGCATCCAGACGGCATAGGGAGGACG
>CADCOZ010000014.1 GCA_902803125.1 uncultured Ruminococcus sp. | reverse complement strand
GCTGCCGCTAATGCAAAGTACGACCCGACCAAGATTGTATTTGAATACTACACCGTCGAGGGAGAAAGCACACCGAAGCACTATACGATTCCGAAAACGGGCAGTACGGTTGTGACGGAAACCAATACCGATGGTGCTTCCGTTATCCACAATAACGAGTACATCATCATTCCGAATGTGCCGGTCTATGACAAGACGGGTGCGGTCATTGAATATGAAGCCAACGAAAAGCCAACACCCCGCACGGACAGCGGCTTGACCGAAACCTATGCAGGCATTGATTACGGCGACACACACTGGAACTATCTGTTTGATACCCTGCCATTTGCGTATACGGACGACACCAGCCACTATACACAGTCCGGCAATACATGGAACAAACAGCTGTCCCAGACCACCGCAGATACTGTCTATTATGCAACGGTATCGCAGTACAGCGGCAGTACGGAACCCATCTATCACCGCTATGATTTGGTCAACACCCTGCCGGTGATGAAGGTAACCGCTACTAAGCAGTGGGAAACCTATATTCCGTCTGCCAATGCTCCCGAAACCGATGTAACGGTTCATCTGCACAGAACCACCGAGCGGCCGGTGAACAGCACCTACGCCGACAGTCCCGTTGATGAACTCAAGTATAATGCACCGGTACAGCATGACGGCACCAATTTACATCCCACATGGGATCCCGATAACATACTCGAAACCGATACATTCCCTGACAGTGTCACAACCGGTTCGACAACCACCAGTACCACAATGTTTGGCGACTTGGTTATTCCGATTGACCCGAGTCATTATGACGGCACCGGTTCCGATCCGCTCTATCCGAGCCAAACACAGGCCGGCCAGTCGGGCTATAAGCTCAATACCGGCTTGTCGAAGAACTATGTGGAGCGAAACGGCAGTCTGCCGCAGGATTACGCCGGTTACCTGCCCGCTTACAGCTATGATAACAAGGTTTTCTACTACTTCGTAGAAGAAGATAATATCAGAGGCTATGATGTGCAGGAAACAGTACCTGCCAATGTGGGCAGCACCGATTATGAAAAGGTTGTCTATCCGCCGCTGGAGAAAACAGCTGTTAACAATGACAATCCGGCCACAACCGATGTCAACGAAGCACTGAGTCAGTGGCAAAATGTTCAGCTGAAGGTCAAGAACATTCAGCAGACCGGCGGTATTGAACTGAAAAAGATTGACGGTACCTATGAACGAGAGTATAGTATCAAGAAAGGCTTGGCCGATGCACATTTCAAGCTGTATGTCTGGGACGTAGGAACGAATAACTGGAAGCTGATGGAGATCTATAAGCCCCTGAACAGCTCCGATAATACCTATGTCTATCTGGATGAATCGCAGTTTACCCCTGAAACATTGGCACAGTATCGTGAAAAGTATGAGAACAACGGAACGAACCTGACCAAGTATTCTGAATTTGTCAGTGATACCGTGGGCGGTCTGAAGTTCCAGAACCTGCCCTCCGGCAAGACCTATAAGCTGGTGGAAATCCTTCCGCCGGACGGCTACCATCTCGACAAAAACGACCCGAAGCACTATAACAACCACGGCACAACAGATGATGCTGACGACACCATGGACTACTGGTTCAGGGTGGAGGAAGTGGAAACACCGGAATCCGGTCATGAAACAGTAGGCGATACGGTCACCCGTATTCTGCGGACTGTCAGCGGCGTTTCACCGTCAGGTGTTAGCGGCATTACAAGTGATTATCTCGAACCCGATGATGCACCGGAAAACCCGAATGCCGATGTGTTCTATCTGGATACGGAATACCACACCACTCTGTCAGAAGGCAAACACGAACATATGCTGTATCTGAGGAACCCCGAAAACGTACAGCAGACGCATTTGGTACTCACCAAGACCGATGCGGAAAACGGCAGTACGATTTCGGCTTCACCGGCGACCTATTATCTCATCAAGCTGAAGCCCAAAGGCATGACAGATGATGCCGATGCCGATGACAGCGTTTGGGAAGAACACTATACAGCCGTATTGACACAACTGGATCCGGAAAAGGCACCGCACGAGGAACCGAATGCTTCCGTTCTGGCACCCTACTGGGATTTCGGCTATGAGAAGTCGAGAAACTGGAGTGATCAGGGTCAAGCCTCTATTCACTTCCCGCTGATAGGCGATGCGTTACAGTACCGCTACGGACCGTATCAGACCATCAACGGCAAGATTGAGGTCACCGACCTGACCTTTGGTACCTACTTCTTCTATGAAGTGCAGTCGCCTTATGGCTACACGGTGGATAACAGCTTGTCAGGCAAGCTGATGACCTTGGAGGATAAAGCCGGCGAACAGATTGTTGCCGCCGATTATCCCAACCCCCGCAAGACTCCGAAACTGAGCATCTATAAGTCCGACCACTACCACAACGGTTTGGACGGCGGTGTGTTTGAACTGTGGTACAAGGGCAAGACCGCAACACCGACCTATGATATCAACAAGAGTATTGTGGCGCCCAATCTGACACCAACAACGACCTATGAAATAACCGGTACCCCTGAACCGCCGGTTGTCAGTGTGGATGTGGAGAGTCTGACAAAGACTGTCTATACCTACAACGACTTCACGACACCGCATTATGAGGATACCTCATGAATTTTGCCGAGAACCGACAATGATTACATCTACTTCCGTGATTACAACACAGGTGCCACCAGTGACAGAGATCCCGGCAACTGGTATCATTCATGGATCAACACATGGTTCGCTACGAACAACTATGGTCAGGCAGAAGAAATCTTCTATGACCATAAGTATGTGATTACGGCACAGTTCACCAAGGCAGACGGTTCCGGTTATAAGGAATTTAATTTGTGGGAGCGTTTTGTGGATTGGAACGGTTCTTATAATACGGTTATCTGGAAGATTCAGCCGCCGGACGGCTACAAGTATGTACGTTTCTGCTTGTGTGAGAATGTCGGCAACAATGTCAGATACTACCTCAGAACCACAGCTTTGATTGAGTATCAGCTGGGCGATGTATACCAAAAGACCGGCTGCGGTACTTACGATTACCAGAATGACCGTCATTGTCATTGGAATGCACCGGTATCCGGTACACATTGGTCAACCTACTGGGGAACCAGTGTGAGGGATCCGCAGACCAACAGCAACATTAGCATTTCTGCTCCTGACGGACAGGATCACCGCAAGTACACTTCCAACACCAACACGGTGACAACAGGCTTGAAACAGGCTGAAAAGTATGAGCCGACCGCCCAGAAGATTATCTTCCACTGTAATTCCAAGAAGGTTTGGCATAACATTCATATCGAGTTCTTTGACAGCAATAGGAACCCGATACACCAGAAGTTCCCCGGCTATTTGATGGAACCCTATGCCTATGCGAACAATGAGTACAGAATCAACGGTTATCTGACCTATGAACTGACCATTCCGAAGGATGCGGTCTATTTCCGTGTGAACAACGGCGTAACCGGCAGTCAGGGCTTCAAATACTACACCCAAATTACGGAACTGCACCATGAAGGCTGTGCCAACTGGGATACATGGAAGAAAATGCGGAACTACGGCAACTACTTCATGCTCAGCGATTCCAATAATATTCAAAACGGTGCTGTCACCTATTGGGGTGATAACTTCATCAAGGCCTACAACGGCAACAGAAGTCTGTACCTCAATTATGACCCCGACTTTGAACTGACCAGTGATTATGACTACATCTATTTTGAGAAGCCGGACTACTGGAAGAGTAATGTCTATGCGTACTTCTACAGCGGCGGCGACCTCAGAACCGACAACTGGATGAGAGCCATCTATTCTGTCTATCCCGGCGTTACGGCGGCGGGTATGGCTGAAAACAATGCCGGAACAGTTTACGGCTATACCGTTCAGCCGGACAGCACCTTTGTTCGTAACGGCAAGACCGTTTATCGGTTCCGCTGTCCGCTCGGCGACAGAGAAATTCTCTATGATAAGGTGCTTTTCAGTGACGGCTACTACTATCTGGGCGGCAACCAGACAAAGGTTATCAGCTACCATGAAGGCGAACTGTACAATGCCAGCGGTTCCTTCCAGGTCAAGATGCACAGCCAGAATTCCACGGCATCTTTCACCAAACGAGGCGACTATCTCTATGTCAGAGTCAATCCGAACAGCACGTGGGACGATATTCATGTATTGTTCTATGATGCGGGCGGTGCTTTGATTGGTCAGAAGAGCGGCTCCGGCTATCTGATGAACTATTCCGGCACACAGGGCGGCTATTGGTACTATAACGCACCGATTCCGAGTAATGCCGCTTCGTTCTCACTGAACAACGGCAGTAACAAGAGCGGCAGTTATAATCATTCCACCTCAAAGAAGCCGATTCTGCGGCTGTCCACGACCACCGAACCAGATGACAAGTCTGACTACACGAAGGGCGGCATGGTCTATACCCTGACTGATGCCAATGTATTGACACAGACCGAACCGCACTTCACAACCTCACAGCAGGTTATTTCACTGGGAGGCACACCGACAGAAAACCTCGATTACGCCGCCAGAGGGGATTATATCTACCTGAGAAGTTCTATTGCAGATGCGGCCACTCTGTATGCCGTGCAGTTCCGTTTCTATGATTCTGACGGACAGGCTATCGGTACGCCCGCAGTCGGTCTGAAGCTGGAAAATCAAGACGGCTTGGCATGGGTCAGAAAGTCTATTCCGGTTGGTGCGGCACAGTTCAGCATTGACGGCGGCACCACAAAGCACGATATCTTCAGGCTGACAACCGAAACCACCGGCACAGCAGAAGATTTCACCACCGGCAGTATGTACTTTACCCTCAGCAACAGTACCCTGACATTGGATTGGCCGACCTATACGGTACAATCAACGGGAATTACCTATCCCAACGATGAAACGTATGATAAACGCGGCGACAGCCTTGACCTTGTTTACAGCAACAACACGGATTGGGCGAATATGCACGTCACGTTCTATGATGCGGATAATCAAGTGTTGACACAGGGAGTTACTGTCAAGTATGTTGGTGAGCTGTCACTGGTTACGGAAACCGACCTTGCAAACGGTGTCCTTCCCGTGGACGGTAAATCCACCACCGAACCGCTGGCGGCTGGTCACTGGTACACGGTAACCATTCCATACGGTGCGGCCAGCTTCAAGATCTATGATGCCGCCACAGAAGCAACCTCCACCAAGCATATCAGCGGCGATATCTTCACACTTCGCCGCAAGATGGCATGGGCCAGACAGGACTATACGCTCGGCGGTATGCAGTATCGCATCACCGACAGCAACAGCCTTGAACGGTTCTATCCGCTCTTTACGGAAAGACCCGTCTACACCATGCCGGACAACGAAGAGGTTACCTCGAATGTTCCGGATGATCAGGTATTCTCGTCCGATGCGGCCGAATTCAAAGCGGCATCCGTGACGGCGGTATCCGAAAATATTGCGAATGTTCCCAGTCCTCTGCCGGTACTCTATGCGACCAACAGTAATAATGTTACTTACAGTTGGACGGAGGGAGAAAATACATACGGTCCGGCTAACAATCGTATTTGGTTTGATAACTCCCATACGAATTGGAGTACTCCCATTAAAGCATATTTCTATGGTGGTTCTGGAGGCAATCCGGCTTGGAATAATGGTGGATATACCATGGCATATGATTCCACAACGAATTTGTATTGGTGTGACGTTCCGGGTGATTATTCAAATGTTATTTTCTCTGAAAACGAAAGTGAAACAAATCGTTCGGAATATACCGGACTAAATGCTTCCAACTATTATGGCCGCAGCTGTGTGTATCATCCGGAATATGGTATTACAACCACTGCTACTGTTACAGGTGATTGGATATATTTTGAAAATCCAGGAAATGGTTGGAATAATTGTTATGTTCATTTATGGGGTGGTACTAATTCTGCTAATACAGGATGGCCTGGTTTGTCTCCATCATATTCTGGTAGTGTAATAAAAGCGGTCAAACGGTGTATGTCTTCCAGCCGCCGACCAGTGAGAACGGCAAGTATCGGTATGTTATCTTTAATGATGGTACATCGGATACCAACCGCACCATTACACAGGCAGTCGCTTATCAGAGCGGTTATAACTACAGCACCACTAACACACCGACCGCCTATGGTGAGCAGACAACAGCGGCTATCAGCCTGACGGGTACCGTGAAGGCTTCTGCGGCTACTGCGGAGTATTCGACAGAAGATAAATACATCTTTATTGTCAATAACGGCACGAAGAACCTGCTCAACACCGATATAGATGACCGGTATGTATTGGACGACCTGCACATTACCTTCTACAGCGATGCGGCAGGAAATACGCCTGTCGGCAACACAACACCGGGGTATGTGCTTGACCAGCTGACGGCTTCTTATGACGGCGACACGGTTTACCGCATTAAGGTGCCGACCGGTGCGGAGTACTTCCAGCTCAATAACGGCACTGGCAAGGGAACGCCGACCAATCCGCATAACTACGAGCGGCATTCCGAAATCAAGAAGCTGACCGCAGACGGCATTTACCGCTTTGTTCGCAAGGCAGACGTGATTGCCGATAACGATAAGGGCTATGTGCTGACGGCAGGCTATCCGGGTGACGACAGTATGCAGTGGAGCAACCTGAATGTACCGAGCTACCGTCTGGAACTGCTGAACAAGCAGGAAACCGAAGAGCCTGACGAACCCGTCATTGAAACCGCTTCGGAGGATCTGCATTTAGCGACCATCGAAACCGGTTATGACGGTCTGACCCGCAAGATACTCTGGCTCAAGCCGCAGACCGCCGAAGGACAAACCTTTGACGAAACGAACCCCGCCACCTATATTCCCGAAACGGTAGATACCGAATATCTTGACCATGTGTTCAGCGACATTCAGAATGAAGCTGTCACACAGGTAAGGGTCAAGAAGTGGGGCAGTTACTACTGGAAGGAAGTTGTGGCACCATACGGTTACCAGATTGACACCGAGATTCTGCCGACCTTTACCGTAGGGGCAGATGAAGCAGAACTGGCCACCTATATTACCTCTGCGATGGATACACCTCTGCCGGGTCAGGTCAGACTGACCAAGACAGCCAAGGAAGCCGCCGGTACTGTCGATATCGGAGAAAAACTGGGGGCAGGCTATGGCTTCAAGCTGGCAAAGGAAACGGACGATGCCCAGCATCCGCTGTATTACCGTTTGGCAAAGAAGGCAGGCAAATCCGAATACTATGTGGTACTGCCGGACGATGAACAAACCGATAAGCAAAAAGCGGAACTCCAGTCCATGCTGTCGGAATTGGACGAGGATGATAACCACGTTTGGGAGGTTACGGTAAATGGTGACGACATCAGCTTTGTTTACTACAATGTTGAGTTGGGCGGCGATAACTTTAAGACTGTCGTGACAGACAGTGAAAGCCACATCTATGTAGAGAATCTGCCTTGGGGCAATTACTACTTCGAGGAGTATTCCACGCCGTCCGGTTCCCTTTATGCGGATAAGGATATTGGTACATGGGATAACAGCAATTATAATGCACTCCGCGTTACCAACAATCGGGTATCTTTTGCGGTAGGCAGAAATAACTGTGAAACGCTTCAGGAAGTGACCTGTAAAGACGAGAAGATGCCAGCCTATCTCATGCTGTGGGAGCATATCAATGAACTGCGGCCGAATGAATGGGGCTGCCCGACCTTTATCTTCAAAATCCAGCAGACGGGTTACTATAATGAATCCGGCACAATTACCCCCAAATCCAATGGTAAGGAAATCGTGGTGGCACTGACTGTCAATAATCAGTCTCAGATTACCAGTGTAGATGTCTTTGGAAATGGTGCCTTCAACGGCTGGTATTATGAATACACCGGCAACACGCCTGCTTCTGAACAGCTGTTTGGAGTTAATTCCTACGGCATGATTGAAGTGGAACCCGGCACCTACACCGTCAGCCGCATCAATACCTCAAGGTATGAGTTTGTTACCAACTACAGCCAGTACCTACAGCCGAATATGACCATTCCTGCGGCCTATATCCGAAGCGATTACGGCACTCCGGTGGAATACGGACAGGAAACGATTGCTTCTATTGAGGTTCCGCCGTATACCATCGCTGACATTCACTACTATGACCAAGTGGCTTATTATGATAAGCTCAGCGATGTGGAGCGGAAGGTTAATAAGTTCCACGGCATCAAGGGTATCCGCATTGACGATAAGGGCTTGATTGATGTCCAGAACGGCACACAGCAAATCAACCTGACAGCACTCGATGCCTACATCATCAACAGTGACGGCACCGAACGAATGATGACGGACGAAGAAAAGAACG
>CADCOZ010000013.1 GCA_902803125.1 uncultured Ruminococcus sp. | reverse complement strand
TACCACCTATGATATCCGCACCAAGGTCAAGGACAACACCGGCAAGGTTGTTAACAAGGACTTTCCCGTCAAGGTTTCCGGAGTGACCGGCAATCAGAGCACCATTTCTTCCAATTCCATCACCCTCGGTCAGGATGTCACCATTACCTGCAAGTGTTCCGGCGGTCAGTCCCCTTACCAGTATGGTGTCTATGTGAAGAAAGCCTCCTCTGACACCTACACCACCCTGCAAGCCTACAGTACCACCGCCAAGGTACTCTTCACGCCGCAGACTGCCACGACTTATAACATTCGTGTCAGAGCCAAGGACAAGACCGGCTTTGTTAGAGCGAAAGACTTCACCGTCAAGGTATCGAAGGCTTCCGGTATGGTCAACCTGTCCTCTGTCAGTGCCATCAGCATCAGCAAGGGCGATTCCGTCACCGTAACCGCCAATGCCGCCAACGGCACCACTCCCTATAAGTACTATATTGCCTACAAGAAAGCGTCCTCCGACACCTACACCAAGGTACAGGGCTACAGCACCACCAAGAAAGCCACCATCAAACCCGCTTCAGCCACTACCTATAACATTATTGTCAAAGCCAAGGATGCTTCCGGCACCATCAAGTCCAAGACCTTTACCATCACCGTCCAATAAGTCATTCCTTTTCTACGGACAGCTACCTTGGGGGAACCCCTTTTCTGGCGAAAAAAGGGGTTCCCCCAAACCCCTTCCCGAAATTCGCTGACTTTTTGGTTCCTCACACATTATTATTTATTCGTTATTCTTTATTATTTTCTTCTCCCCTCCCGAAATTCGCTGTGGTGTGTAGCCGAGAGCTTGATGTAGAACAACACGGATCCAGCGTCACGCTGGTCATTGTGGTTTGACAAAACAAAAACTCCCCCTTGCAAAACCGGCTGTCCGTTTATCACGAGATAGCCGTATGCATACTGGGGGAGTCAATAAAGTTTTTGCCCGTCAAGAGTCAGAAAGACAACAACACAAAAGTTTTTCGCAAGCTTTTCAAAGGCTTGCGGAGTCCAGAGGCAGAGCCTCTGGTGGGGTTTGGGACAAAGCCCCAATATCCAGTAACTCACGGATACGGTCAAAGCGGTTGGAGAGGTACAGGTAGCCGAAGAGGGCTTCCAAACCGGTGGCGGTGTGATAGTCGGCGGCGGATGCATTTTTGGGGGTGTGGGTGGTGTGGGCGTTGCGGCCACGCCGAAAGATATCAGTTTCTTCCTCGGTCAGGAACGACTCTATGCGGGCAAATAAAGCCGCCTGTGCTTCACAGCGTACCCTGTCCACCTTGAGTTTATTGAGCTGTCCAACGGGACGATTCGCCGAACAAACGATTTCCTCCCGCACAAACAAATCGAATACGCCATCGCCCACAAAAGCCAGCGTCAGCGGACTTAATTGCTTCGGATTGCATTCATACAGTGTCAAACGTCCCACAATGGCATCCTCCGTTATTCTACAAAGTCAAACTCAATGTCGTACATACTCACCGTGTCGCCTTCCTGAATACCCGCCGCTTTCAAAGCATCAATCACGCCGGAAGCAATCAATACCCGCTGGAAATACTGGAGCGACTCGTTGTCGTCAAAGTTAATGGTACGCAGTACCCGCAGAAGCCACTCGCTTTCTACAAAATAAATGCCGTCCTGACAGGTCACCTTGACCTCCTGCTTGCCAACGGTATCCTCCTGCAAACGGGGTACTTCTTCCCGTTCATAGCGGACAATCGGCGGCAGTTTGGAAAGCTGTTCCTGGATTTCCTTCAGCAGGGGTTCTGTCTGATAGGCAATCGCCGCCATGATGGGGAAAAACTTGTAACCCTGTGCTTCAATGTAGCGGCGAAAATCCTCCACGGTTTCGTCATCGGTCAGGTCGCACTTATTGGCGGCCACAATCATCGGACGTTCCGCTAATTCGGGATTGAACTGCCGCAGTTCCTCGTTGATGGTTTCAAAATCCTTTTTGGGGTCACGTCCTTCACTGCCGGACACATCTACGATATGCAGTAACAAACGACAGCGTTCCACATGACGCAGGAATTGATGTCCCAGTCCCAGACCGTCATGTGCGCCTTCAATCAGACCGGGAATATCTGCCATCACAAACGAGGAACCTTCCCCCATCCGCACCACACCGAGTACCGGCGTAATGGTCGTGAAGTGGTAGTTGGCAATAATCGGCTTGGCTTCACTGACCACCGAAATCAGCGTTGACTTGCCGACATTCGGATAGCCGACAATCCCCACATCGGCCAACAGCTTCAATTCCAGCTGTACTTCATAGGCTTCACCGGGCAAACCGGGCTTAGCAAAGCGGGGTGTTTGCCGAGTCGGTGTCGCAAAATGGGTATTGCCGAACCCGCCCTTGCCGCCTTTGGCAACAATCACGGGTTCCTCATCGGACAAATCTGCCAATATCCTGCCGCTCTCAGCCTCTTTGACAACGGTTCCCTTCGGCACACGGATAATTAAGTCCTCCGCTTTTTTGCCGTTCTGGCGACCGCCCCGACCGTTTTCACCTTTAGCGGCGGTATATTTCCGTTTATAGCGGAAATCTGCCAGTGTAGACAGGTTCGTATCTGCCACAAACACAATATTGCCGCCCCGGCCGCCATCGCCGCCGTCAGGTCCTCCCGATGCTACATATTTTTCCCGATGGAACGTCACCGCACCATCGCCGCCGTCACCGGCCTTAATCCATATCTTCGCACTATCTACAAACATCTTCTCATCCTCCCTGTCATGTTGGGGATCTGCCACAAACCCCGGCAGGGACTCTGCCCCTGCACCCCGTTGGGGGAACCCCTTTTCTGGCGAAAAAAGGTGTTCCCCAAAGCCCCCTCCCGAAATTCGCTAACTTTTTGGCTCCTCACACATTATTCATTATTCACTATTCATTATTCATTATTCATTTTTTCTCCTCCCGAAATTCGCTGACTTGACCTAAATCAGCATTATTCGTTATTCTTTATTATTTCGTTTCTGTCGATTCTGCTGTGTTCACGAAGGGTTGTGTACCCGACACACCAGCATATCCGCTGTGAAAATACGGTACGACCCGATATATTCTCCCTGTGCGTCCTCTGCAATTTGGTGAATGATGTCATCACACCGTTCAAAAATCGGGTTGCCGTCATCGTCCGGCAAAAAGGCATAGACTGCATAATGACCGTCCTCCTCCTGTCGGGCATTGAAAAAGACAATCTCAAAAGTCCCTTGGGCATACATAGAACGGAGTTCTTCCAAATGCGATTGATAATCCTCAATGGCAGTGAAAAAGACATGATCCGTTTCACTCAGTTCATAGGCATACGCCGACAGCTGGTCATAGTGGGACGTGTCGTTGGTCATCACCAAAACATTTTTGCCGGTCAGCTCCTGCCGCAGGTTAATGGTGTTGTCATACCGCATGACGGTTGGCACGTCATAACCCTTCAAAACAAATCCTGTCAGCAGTAAACACACCGCCGTTATCCATATTTTGCCGCTTTTCAGCCGCCGAAACAGCACCGTCACCAACAGCACCAGCAAAACCGCCGTCAACGGGAATATCATGTACAAATAGCGTTCTATATATGCCATAGTGAAGGAAACGGTATAAGCCGTTAGAATCACTATAACGATGATAATCAAAACCATCAACGGCGGCAGTAACTGCATGGTTTTGATACGGCCGCCGATTTTGCGGGGTGTACAGCCTGTTTTGATACGGTGCGGCAGGGCTTTCAGGGAAGTCAGCCGCTGCTTGACCCGCTCACGATCCCGAAACAGGAAGAGTATCGGCACACACAGCAGTAACCCGAACAGCAGTATCATAGGCAGGACGGTCAGCCACCATACCACATCGGACACATTGGCTTTCAGCAGACCGTACAGAACGATACGGGTACCGGCTCCCATCTGCTGCCAGAAGTCAACCCCATCGGTATGACCCACTTCGGCGAATAAATGCGTT
>CADCOZ010000012.1 GCA_902803125.1 uncultured Ruminococcus sp. | reverse complement strand
CCAAAATATCGGCCGCCGCACAGATTTCTTTCAGGTTTTGGGTACGGCTATGACAAATCGTAACCGTGCCGTTTTCGTGGAGCAGGAGCATCGCCATCGGCTTGCCGACAATATTGCTTCTGCCGATTACCACGCAGTTTTTGCCGCTGACTTCAATACCGGCCGAATGAATCAGTTCCATCACACCGGCGGGTGTACACGGCAGAAAATCATAATCGCCAATCATAATTTTGCCGACATTGGCCGGATGAAAAGCATCGACATCTTTGCCGGGGTCGATTGCATGAATAATCACTTCTTCGCTGATATGTCTGGGGAGCGGAAGCTGACAGAGAATGCCGTCAATATCCGGCTTTTCGTTCAGCTTATGCACCAGTGCGAGCAATTCTTCCTGTGTGGTTTCGGCGGGCAGGGCATATTCTTCGGAAACAAAGCCGACTTCTTCACAGGCTTTCTTTTTATTGTTGACATACACTCTTGAGGCCGGATCATCGCCTACAATAATGACGGCCAAACCGGGCGTGATGCCAAGAGCGGCCAATTCCTCACACTCTTTCCGCACCTCTTCCCGTACCTTTGCTGCTACTTCTTTGCCACTAATGATAGTTGCCATTGTGTACACTCCTTTATCAATACTATTGTTTTTATGATTCCTCCGTATCGGCCGATACGGTTTCTGTTGTTGTCACTTTCTGTGCAGCTTCTGCCGCCGGTTCTATAAGCGGGCTGTCCTCTGACTGTCCTGTGGGTTCTGCTGTTGCTATGGACGGGCTGTTCTCCGGCTGTTTCACGGTATCCACCGCTTTTATCCGGCGTTTGCGGAAAACAATCAGCAGCACGATGCCGGTCAGCATCGTAACCGCCGCTATGATCTGCGATACCCTCAGCCCCAACAGCGGCGTATATAAGCTGTCTGTTCGCAGACCTTCCACCAGCATTCGTTCCGCACCGTACCATACCAAATACAGCAGGAAAATCTGACCGTCATACTGCCGCCATTTGCGGCTGAATAAAAACAGCAGGCCGAACCCCAACAGACACCAAAGCGATTCATACAAAAAGCAGGGATGAACACCCACACCGCCGGTATTTTCACTGACCATTCGCCAAGGCCAATCGGTCGGTGTGCCAAAGGCCTCCTGATTGAAGAAATTCCCCCAGCGGCCCAATCCCTGTCCAATCAAAAAGCCCATCACCGCTACATCTAAAATAGCGGGAATCGGCAGTTTTTTGATTTTCGCCACAATACAGCCGCCCAGCAAACCGCCAATGACACCGCCATAAATGGCTAACCCGCCGTTATGAACCGCCAACAGTTCATCCAGGTGATTCTGATAATAATCCCATTTGAATATCACATAGAACAGTCTGGCGCCGATAATGCCGCATACCAGACCGACCAGCACACAATCAATAAAGCCGTTTTTGTCAATCCCGAAATATTTCAGGTTTTTCAGGGCAAATATCAGTGCCAGCAGAAAGCCCAGCCCGATGATAATGCCGTACCAATACACCTGAAAATCACCGATAGAAAACGCCACCGGATTGATGTCAAACGACAGTCCCAAACCGGGAAAGGTTACCTGATACATCACGTTTCCTCCGTTTTAGGGCTTTAGGCTTCTGTCACACCTTCAATGCCTTTAATCACCGACACCGTACAGTTGTCAGGATCAAGCTGGTGCCGTAATCTTTCGTTAACATCCTCCACCGTGATGGACTCCAGCAACTGTGCAGACACGAACGGCTGTTTTCCTACAAAAGCCGCATTGATCATCGCCGTAGCGATAGAGGACGGCACATCACGGTTCCTTGCCATGCGTCCGTAAACACAGCGTTTCGCATTCTCAAACGCATCGGCATCAATACCGTTTTGGTGCAGTTCGGCAACGGCTTTCTTCAAGCAAGCCGCCAATTGATCCGGATCGGTGGTTTCTCCTTCAAAAATCACCGCACGATAGCCCAATCCTTCCATATATTCCGTGCTGAAGGTGCCGTTAATCAGCTTTTCGTCGAGCAGCTGACGGTACAGCACCGAAGCCTCTCCCGCAAAAGCCTCCAACAGAATACTGGTACACAGCAGTTCCTTATCCGAAGCATATGCCTGACCGGCCTGTTCCTTAAAGCCCATCGACATCATCGGCAGAGCCACCGGCAGGGTCTGCTCTACATAAGCCTGCTTGACTTCATAGGGTTCCTCCGGAAAAATACTGACGGTCTGCACTTCCTCGTTCGGCTTCAGCAAACGGTCGGCCATCGCTTCCACGGCGGCGGGATCTGCCTTACCCGCTACACAAAGCACCATATTATGCAGATTATAGTAGCTGTGATAACATTCGTATAAAATTTCCGGCGTGATTTCCGCAATTGTTTCCACCGTGCCGGCAATATCCTTATTGATCGGATGATTCTGATACATCGCCTGCAATAAGTTCATCGTTACCCGCCATTCGGGACTGTCATCATACATCTTGATTTCCTGCCCGATAATGCCCTGTTCCTTGGCCACGGTTTCGGGCGTAAAATAGGGCGACTGAATCAGATTCAGCAGGATCTCCAGCGATTCTTCAAAGCGTTCCGTGCAGGAAAACAGATAACAGGTATTATCAAACGAAGTGTAGGCATTGGCCGAAGCCCCCGTTTTGGCATATTGGGAAAACGCATCTCCTTCTTCGCTTTCAAACAGTTTATGCTCTAAATAATGAGCGGTACCGTCCGGAACCGTAACGGTTTTTCCGTTGTGGATAAACGAGGCATTGATGGAACCGAATTTTGTTCCGATGACGGCATAGGTCGAGCGAAACCCCTTTAAGGGATAAACATAGATTCGCAGACCCGATTCATGCTGTAAAAAATAATAGGGGGTATCAAAGCGTGTATCCTGTAAGGCTGTCATTCTCATACTGCTGCACCTCGCTTTATTCATTCCCGATCAAAGAGAAAACCGTATCTAACCGCAGGGACTCTGCGATGGCTACAATTTCTTCTTTTGTAATGGTTTCGACCAATTCTGCCGCTTCTTCAGGGGACAGCGGTTCACTGCGGAGGATACTCTGGAGATAAAACGCCTGTACGGAGGTCAAACTGTCAAGGGCCGAAATATAGGCATTTTTGACCGCTAACTTGGCCGCCGCCATCTCTTCTTCGCTAATTCTGCCTTTTTTCAGCAGCTCCACCTGTTCGGTCACGGCTTCCTCCGCTTTCTGAATATTGGCCGTTTCCACACCGCTGTCAATCAGCAAAAGTGCTTTTTCCGTATCCGCACGGCTGGCACAATAATAACACAAGCTCTGCTTTTCCCGCACATTGGCAAACAGTTTGGAGGTCGGTGTGCCGCCAAGAATGGCCGACATCAGCGCACAGGCCACGACTTCCCGCTTGGTTTTGGGATAGGCACAGCGATAGCCCATCACCAGTTTGGACTGGGTAATCTCGTCCGTTTCAACAATGTGCTTGACTTCCTTCACTTCTGTAACGATCTTGGTACTGCCGCTGATACGGCGGGGCTTGCCGCCAAAAAAGGCCTGAAAACGCTCAAAAACCTTCTCCGATGTGTCACGTCCCTGTCGATAGATTTCCACCTTTGCCCGTTCCAGCAGATTTTTCCATGCCGCTGTCAGCTGTTCCTGCGTCAGGTTCACCACATCTTCTCTGGTACCGAAACGCCCAACGGCAAATAATTCTTCCCGACACATATTCTCAATACAGCGGTTCACCGCATAAACTCGCTTGTCATTATATTCGGCATCAATATCTTCCAACAGCTGTCGTCTTTCCTGCTCCACATCTTCCGGGTCAAAATGACCGTCCACCATCTTCGGTTCAAATAAAATATCACATAACAGCTCTGCCAACTCCGAAGAAACCGATTCGCCGTTCAGGGCATAGCAGTCCTCCAGTCCGGAGGCCGCCAGCGTGATGGCCTGAAATTCACCGATGCGGCGAACCACCCCATACAGAACCGCTCCATACAGATCATTCAGCTTTCGGTTCAGGGCGGTCATATCCGGATACGCCTTACACGAACGGGTCAGTACACATGAAAGCAGTGCATTGGCGGCGGCCGTATTTCGATCCAGCGGCACCAACAGCGTAATACTCAGCCGCCCAATCTTAAAACGATCGTCTACAATACTATTATAAGTTACACCCTCACAGATTTCTCTGCGAATCAAATGCTCCATCCAAACATCTCCTATCTTTTTTCATACTCCTTTTTGCGAACGATTCTCTTGTATTATACCACAATCCCCCGTAAGATAAAAGGCATTTTTACAGAATACTTGTCGATTCTTTTCATATATCCGCCGGATTTTCAAAAAAGAATATACGGTTCGTATATTTTCCTATATTTATACAAACTGTACCCATTGTATCATATTTCCTATCTGTATAAATTCTATATCAAATACAATTCGTATATTTTCTTCCGCATCTTACTGTATATACAATTTGTATTATTATAAATAATTATACTTTTTGCAGTATTATCTTGCCATTCATCGGCGAATCTTCTATAATAGGAATAGAACCACATTTCACACAAAAAGGAACAACTGCTATGGGATCTATTTTTGATACGCACGCACATTATGATGACGAAGCCTTTGCCGCAGACCGAGATGACATTTTACGCCAGCTGTTGGCGGGAGATGTCTGCGGCCTTGTCAATCAGGGAACCACCGTGGAAACCTCCCGTTTCAGCGTGGCCTTGGCGCATCAATACGAGGGCGTTTATGCCGCTGTCGGTCTGCACCCGGAATACCTCCACGAAAACAGCCGTCAGGAACTTTCCCTTCTGCGGGAACTGTATCAGGACAGCAAAGTAGTGGCCGTGGGCGAGATTGGTTTGGACTACTATTATGATGTCCCCAAACCGCTTCAGCAGGAGATTTTTGCCGCACAATTAGCCTTAGCCAAGGAATTATCGCTTCCGGTGGTCATTCACGACAGAGAAGCCCACGGCGATGTGCTGGACTTTATCCGCACCTATCAGCCAAAGGGTATTGTTCATTGTTTTTCCGGCAGCAAAGAAATGGCACTGGAAGTTATCAAACAGGGAATGTATATCGGTATGGGCGGGGTCATTACCTTCAAAAACGCCCGCAAAGCCGTTGAAGTGGTGCAGGCGGTTCCCCTCACTTCATTAGTACTGGAAACGGACTGTCCCTATCTGACACCCGTTCCGCATCGGGGAGAACGCAACCATTCCGGCCTGATACAGCTGACCGCCGAACGCATCGCCGCCCTGAAAGGCCTGACCACGCAGGAAGTCTTGGATATCACCCGTGAAAATGCCTATCGGGTCTATGAGCTGTAAGTGTCTGTTGCATATTTTGCCATAGAAAAAAACACACGAAATATCAACACAAAAGTTTTTCGCAAGCTTTTCAAAGGCTTGCGGAGTGCAGGGACAAAGTCCCTGTCGGGAGGTTTGGAGAGCAAAGCCCTCCAACTAAAATGAACGATTGAGGGAGGATTACAGCATGAAAGCGTTAGTGACCGGAGCCAGTTCGGGAATTGGCAGGGATATTGCCAGAGAATTGGCCGCAGAAGGCTGGGAGATTATTGCGGTCGCCCGCAGAACCGACCGGCTTCATGAACTCAAAGACGATTTCGGTGACCTCATTACCTGCGTTCGCTGTGATGTTTCACATCCGGAAGAATGCAAAAAACTGCATGAAGTGATGCAGGAGGAAGATATTGATTTGCTGGTGAATTGTGCCGGCTTCGGGCTGTGCGGCTTTTTTGACGAAACCGATATGGATACCGAACTGGAAATGATTCACACCAATGTTGTGGCGGTACACATTCTGACCAAGCTGTTTTTACAGGACTTTATCGCCAAGGACAGCGGCTATATTCTCAACGTGGCTTCGATTGCAGGGTTTTTCTCCGGTCCGCTGATGGCCACTTACTACGCCACCAAAAACTATGTGGTCAGCCTGACGTGTGCCATTCGGGAAGAACTGAAACAGCAGGGCAGCAACGTGCAAATCAGTGCCTTTTGTCCCGGCCCCGTTGCCACCGAATTTAATGATGTGGCGAACGTCAAGTTTTCTACGACACCTATCAGCAGTAAAAAAGCCGCTAAAAAAGCCCTTCATGGTGTCATGAAGGGAAAAGCCGTTGTGGTGCCTTCACTCAAAATCAAGAGCCTGAAGTTTTTCAAGCGGCTGCTGCCCGATACATTCATTACACAGATGTGTTATCATTTCCAGAAGAAAAAACAATAACAGGAGGCTGTACACCATGCTTACCGTTAATCATGCGGAGGTGCTGAACCTCCACAACGCTATCCGCGGCGCCCGCAACCCGATGAACAGCTGGGCTCGTTCCGACAGTTATTTTGACGAAAACGGACAGTTTATTCTCGGCGAAAACGATTTATCACTGGCTATTCGCTTACGCAAAGCCGGCAGTGACCACCGCAAATTCCTGCGGCAGGTCTTTGTTACCGTGGATATCACCGCCCCTTTATACTGGTGGAAGGAATACGACACCTATAAGGTTGCTACCGTGGCCAATTCCACCAGCACCATGCACAAAATCACCTCTGCCCCCTTTGCCCTTTCGCAATTCAGCTGTGACAAAATGGATGAAGGCACCCTCGCCGTCATGCAAATCATTCTTGATAAACTCGAAAGCCTGCGTCTGCAATTTTTAGCCACCAAAGACAAGCAGTTTTGGTACGATATTATCCAGCTCCTGCCCTCCAGCTATAACCAGATGCGAACCTGCACCATGAACTATGAAACGCTCATCAATATCTATCATGCCCGCCATCAGCACAAGCTGGACGAATGGCACGTTTTTTGCGACTTCATTCGCACTTTGCCCTATGCCAAAGAATTGATTATTGGGGAAGAATAATGCTCTGTCAACAAAACACCCCTGCAAGCTGATATTCATTCGCTTGCAGGGATGTTTATTTTTCACCAGTCGATTTGTCTGCCAAAAACTTATTGACCAACATTTTCGAATCACAAAAATTCAAAATGTGCAAAATCCCTTCCAAAAGGAGGTGAAAGACAATGGCAAGATGTCCCTATTTAGACTACGAGTCCAGAGGTGCATTTTTCTCTCAGGGTGACTATTACTGCAAGCTGTGCGGTAAGACCATATCGGAATCTGAGGTAAAAGAGAAGTGCAAAAAAGATT
>CADCOZ010000011.1 GCA_902803125.1 uncultured Ruminococcus sp. | reverse complement strand
GTACTCGCGGCAAAGCTCATCGGAATACTGCCGGAGCAGCTTCAAATTTCATTTTTCAGTTTTCAGTCTTCAGTTTTCAGTATTAGCTCAATCAACACTATTCACTATTCGTTATTTTTTCTCCCCCTTCCAAAATTCGCTGATTTTAACCGACCGGAATGTGGCCTTAAAAGTCGGTTAACCCAAAAGGATAAACCAAAATTTGGAAAAATGATTTTCATGATAAAACAGCATCTTCTTTCCTCTTCACAGGAGGTCAGAAGATGCTGTTGTTTCATTGGCATCATATTCCGCTAAAGGGAGTATCCCGCCGATATCATAGAGCGGCTGACCGGAGAGGGACACCAACGATACCCCATACTGTCGGGCAAAGTCCTTCATGTTCCGATAGTCCGGATGCTGTTCAATGCGTCCGCTGAACGCCAGCGTATCACGGGACAGCAAACCACAGCAGCCGCCGATAAACCCGTAAGGATAGCCTTCCAAATCAATATAGCCTTCGGTGATTTTCAGCACGTCTATAGCATTTTGGCGGCACACCTTTGCGATACCGGCATCGGCCGTGATAATGGCATGGGCATTGACAACAGCCACAGAACATTTTGTATAACGCTGTCTGACTGTCAGAATACGCCGGCCGGTCTGCTGTAAATAATCCAGTAATCCCGCATCAGCTGTCGGCGGATAACACAGTACCGTATCGCCCAACACGCAGATATTCAGCGATGGACAGCGGGCTGTGACCGGCTGTTTTGTTTCGTGCAGAATAAAGCCTTCCCGACACAAGACCGCCCTGTTATCTGCGGACAGTTGAGCGGCCACAAACAGGTGTTCGCCGCCTGCCGTACAAACGGACATATCCGCATGAAAGCGTTCTGCTCCATGAATATGATCCAAAACAGCCGCCGTTATGACGTGAATATGATTCTGCTGTAAAGCCCGAACCGCAGACGGCATTCTGTCGGACATCATCACACGGCTGACGGTGTTTTCAGGACAATGCGGTACAGCAAGGAAACGCTCTTTCATGTCAATCACCCCTATCTCAGGGGCAGCCACTTGGGGGAAACCTTTTTCTGGCGAAAAAAAGTTTTCCCCCAAACCCCCTTCCAAAATTCGCTGACTTTTGGCTCCACACACATTATTATTTATTCGTTATTCTTTATTATTTATTTCTCCCCTGTTAAAAGGCTGTCATGAACCATCAACATAAAAGTTTTTCGCAAGCTTTTCAAAGGCTTGCGGGCGACACGAAGTTAGTCCCTTTAGGGATGATTCCAAGGGCAAAGCCATCCAACACTAATACGTTCTGAGGGCATCAACAGGACGCAGACGGGCAGCCTTTAGAGCCGGATAGATGCCAAACAGTATGCCGACGGTTAACGAAAACAGCAGTACCGCTATCATTATATCGGCTTTGGGGATGAGTGTCAATCCCAACAGAGCCGCACCAATCCATGAAACAAGGGTGCCGCTTGCAATACCAATGACCGAACCCAACAGTGTCAGCATGACCGCTTCCAACAAAAATTCCATCACAATGAACTTTGACGGAGCTCCCAAGGCTTTCTTGATACCGATTTCTTTGGTGCGTTCGGTGACAGCCGCCAACATCACATTCATAATGCTCAGTCCCGCTACAAACAAGGAAATGATGCCTACACAGGTCAGCACCCATGTGAAAATCTGAATGATATTGTTGATATTCTCCTTCTGCTTGGCCAGGTTGGTAATCATATAGGCTCCGGAAACAGAAGCGTTTCGCTCCATCGTTTTGAGGATTTTCTCGCCGGCTTCCTCACTGTCCATCTCCGGTTTGACTTTGACGGCAATTTGCGAGAAATTGCCGGTATTCAGATTGTTCTGCAAGGTTGTATACGGCACATACATAAACGTGGGGATATACTCCCCCATCATGTTTTCCAACAAACCGCTGCCCGTTTTGACGACACCAATTATCTGATAGCTTTCGTTAGTGCCGCCGCTGTTGATGACGACCTTCCGGCCAACAACCTGATCCGTTCCGTAACAGCCGACAGCAAATTTCTGATCCATCAGACAGGCTTTCGCAGAGGACGAAACATCGCCCACATTAAAAAAACGCCCGTGAACCAATTGAAGATTGATGACATCTTTCGCACTTTTATCAATGCCCCACAGATAAATCGGACTGCGTTCTTCATGCACATAGGCCTCTGTCGATTCAAACATCAGCGGCATGGCGTATTCCACATAGGAAAGGGACTGAATGACATGAAGTTCCTTGTTGGCTAAAGGGGCAGAATTATTTTTCTGCATCACCGATAAACCGCCCATGCCTAATTCGTCAATTTCATCGGTCAGAGCCTGATTGCCGCACTGACCGATATTATTGATAATAATCACCGAGGCCACCCCCACCACAATGCCAAACAGGGTCAGCAGGGTTCTGGTTTTGTGCCGAAACAGCATTTTCAGGGAATTGACCAGCAAATCAAGCATCTGTTGCCACCTTCCGATCGTGCATCGTTATCTTCTGCCCCTCTTCCACTGCTTCGCTATTCAGAATCAGCAGGTCATTTTCCGAAAGTCCCGCCAAAACAGCCGCCCCATCCTTGTATTCTGTTCCAAGCGTAACGGATACCTTTTTGGCAAAACCGTTCTCTGCCAAAAAGACATAATCGCCGTGAGTGTCCGTGCGGACAGCCTCATACGGCACCACCAGCACCGCTTCATCGGTGGAAGTAATGATGGAACAAACTGCACTGTAGCCGACACGCAAATCGTCATCGGTTTCCTCCAATGTCAGGGTAACCTCTACGGTTGTTTCTTTGCCGCTCACTCCGCCGGTCACCTCCGCTTCTTTGGCCATACGGGTTACTTTTCCGCTGTAATGCTTGTCCGGCACCGCATTAAATACAATATCGGCCTGCTGTCCTATCTGTACCTCCCGTATTTGGTTCTCGCTGATATTCACGGGAATTTCTGCCTGCTGCTGTTCTGCTATTTTCAGCACCACCGTTTCTTTTTCGACAAAATCACCGCTGTCATAGGACAGACCGGTGACCCTGCCGTTATGAGATGCCCGCACCTCTTCGAGCGGACAAACCTTCTTGAGTTCCTGCACCAGTTCCTGTGTATCACCGTATTGTGACAGTACACCAAGCAGAGAGGACATATCCTGAAGTCCCGTATACTGCGACAGCATGACCGTATACGCTTCGTCAATCTTGTAGTAGGAAAACAGGATATCATCTTTCTGCACCTGGTCGCCGTTTTTGACAAAAACGGTTTCGATCATACCCGCCTGCGGCACTCTGACAGCTGTCCCCGCTTTATATTGCAGTTTGCCGGCCGTGCTGATGGTATTGTTCATGGTGCGGGCTTTCAATACAAGAATATCCGCTTGGACACTCCCGCCCGTAAGCATCGCACCCGACAGCAGAATTACCGATAAAAGAATCACGGTGGATACCGCTAAGTAGATATATTTCTTCATGTCACTCATCTCCCTTTGTTAGTATTGGTATTTCCGGTCAAATTATCACAGAAAAAACTGCTATTTTGCTGTGGAAAACTTGAAAACCGCATGACAATATGATAAAATGGGGATACTCCAAAAAGAAATGAGTTGAAGCATATGATTGCCGTAATTGATTATGGGGCAGGCAACCTGCAAAGCGTTGTCAAAGCCCTGCACTTCATCGGCTGTGATGTCCGTATTACCAACCGCAAAGAAGAACTGATGCAATCGGACGGTGCCATTTTGCCCGGTGTCGGCTCTTTTGCCGATGCGATGGACTGTATGAACCGTACCGGTGCCGCAGAGGCCGTGCGGGCTTTTGTGGAAACCGGCAAGCCGTTTCTGGGCATTTGTCTGGGTTTGCAGCTGCTCTTTGACGGCAGTGAAGAAAGTCCCGGTGTACAGGGGCTTGGTCTGCTCAAGGGCAGTATTACGAAAATTCCTTCGCAGAACGGTACCCTGAAAATCCCGCACATGGGCTGGAATTCTTTACATATCTGTCAGCACAGCGGACTTTTTGAAGGCATTCCGGAGGACGCTTCTGTGTACTTTGTCCATTCCTATTACCTGAAAGCCGATGATCCGGCCATCGTAGCCGCACAAACACAGTACGGTGTAACGATTGATGCGGCGGTGCAGTGCCGCAATATTATGGCCGCACAGTTCCATCCCGAAAAAAGCGGCACCATCGGACTGCAAATGCTCCGCAATTTTGCGGCCATGACAGGGAGGTAATCATCATGTATGCAAAAAGAATTATCCCCTGTCTGGACGTGAAAAACGGCAGGGTTGTGAAAGGTACCAGCTTTGTGAACCTGCGGGATGCCGGTGACCCGGTGGAATGTGCCAAATTGTATGACAAAGCCGGTGCCGATGAATTAGTGCTGTTGGATATCACTGCCTCCAGCGATGCCCGCAATATTATTGTGGATATTGTGCGGGCGGTGGCCGACTGTGTGTTTATTCCGTTCACCGTTGGCGGCGGTATCCGCACCGTTGAGGATTTCACCGCTATTCTCCGAGCCGGTGCCGATAAGGTTTCTGTAAACTCAGCCGCTGTTCATCACCCTGAAATCATCAATGAAGCGGCGTATAAATTCGGCAGTCAGTGTGTAGTCACCGCCATTGATGCCAAGCGGCGGGATAACGGTCAGGGCTGGGATGTGTTTATCAACGGCGGGCGTATCAATACCGGCAAAGATGTTTTACAATGGGCTATGGAAGCCGAAAAGCGTGGAGCCGGCGAAATTCTCCTGACCAGTATGGATTGTGACGGTGTGAAAAACGGCTATGATTTGGCCTTGACACGGGCTGTTTCCGAAAATGTCGGCATTCCCGTGATTGCTTCGGGCGGTGCCGGTCAATTAGAGCATTTTTATGATGCCTTTACCGAAGGAAAAGCGGATGCAGTTTTAGCGGCTTCTCTGTTCCATTTCGGTGAAATTTCCATCATGGAATTAAAGCAGTATCTCAACGATAAAAGTATTCCCGTCAGAATGGTTTGATAGTCCCCATAAGACCGCAAAAAAGCCTGAGAGCAGTCAGCATCTGCTTTCAGGCTTTTATCAAAGATCAAGACGATTTTACAATGAGAGCCACACAATGGGCGGCGATACCTTCCAAACGGCCGGTAAAGCCGAGCTTTTCTTCGGTGGTGGCTTTAATACTGATACAATCCTTGTCGATCTGCATCGCCCCGGCCAAAACCTCCCGCATCGTTTCGATATACGGTTTCAATTTTGGCTGCTGTGCCAGCACGGTAGCATCAATATTACCCACGGCATACCCCTTTTCCGACAGCAGTAAACAGACTTTTTTCAGCAGTTCCACACTGTCCGCTCCGCTGTACGCCGGATCGTTGTCCGGAAAATGCTGACCGATATCGCCCAAAGCGGCGGCACCCAATAAAGCGTCCATCACAGCGTGTACCAGCACATCCGCATCCGAATGTCCCAGCAGTCCTTTCTCAAACGGAATCGTTACCCCGCCAAGAACCAGCCTTCTGTTTTCCGTCAGCCTATGCACATCATACCCATGTCCTATCCTGATATTCATTGTCAATCCTCCTTCGTATTGGAACTTTGACCTGCCGGCAAGAAAAAAGAACCTGTTCATTCGTTTCCTGTCAGACCGCTAACAGGTTCTTCATGAACGTTCTTTCCATTTCAATTATAGAATAATTGGTCTGATGATTCAAGTATTTCCTGCGGCACACCTTCCTTTTTTGATATATATGCTCATAAAGCCACTGTCTGCTTGTCTATTTTCCACAAAGCCAATGGCTTTTATTGACATTTTTTTCTTCATACGATATAATCAGCGCAGAAGAATCATCGCATTTTTCGGGAACTCTTTTCTATGATTCGTCAGATGACAGATCATTTTACCGATAAATCGAAAAGCGTTCCGAATGCAGACAATTGATTAGGGAGGCAGATAATAATGGGAGATAGAGAGTATATCGACATTAACAGTTTTTCACAGAATCAGAATCAGCGTCAGAATCCGTATCAATATCCACCACCCAAACCTCCGAAAAAGAAATCCTCATGTATTCTCACATTTGCAATAATCCTGATTGTAGTCTTAGTCGTTGGAGGAGGTGCTTTTTATTGTACAACAAAAACACTTTCTAATGTAGCCCGACAAATAACCGAAAATTCATTTGACAACACAACAGAAATTAACCGTAATGCAGCCAGCAACACAAACGAGGCTTCATTTGACAACTCATCAGAAATTAACCGTGTGATATATAATAGCGAAGACTTAAAAATCTCTTACAAAGGGATGACACACAACTCTCTTTCAACGAAAATAAAACTGATGATAGAAAACAAAACATCCAAAAAGCTCCTCATCTCTTCCACTTCAATCGTTATTGACGGTTATTCGATTGATGCAGTTCTTTGGGCAAATGTTGCCGCCGGAACAAAATCAGCCACAAATATTGACCTGCTTAACTCATATTTGAAAGATAATGGCTTGTCCTTTAAGACAATAAACCATGCAGAAACAGAAGTGACCATCTATTATGACGATGATTTTTTGAACAGTACGGAAAAAACCATTAGTTTTTCTTTGCGGTAAAAAATTTGAAAGCAAATCTTCATCTGCCAACGAATAGGCGTAATGCCCATGTTTACGGAGGATACCTATGACCTTTGGTGAAAAATGCAGAAAATACCGTACTGCAAAGAACATGACACAGGAAGAAACCGCCAAGGCTGTCGGCCTCAGCAAGCGAACCTACCTTTACTATGAGAGCGGAGAAAAAATGCCCCGCAAACGGGAAACCATTCAAAAATTGGCAGACTGCTTCGGGGTTAATATCAATCAGCTCATCGTTGAAGATGAAGCCGTCTGGCAGCAGCTGCAAAAACAGCGTCCTGCCGCCGAACGCATGGAGGAACTGCGGCAGGACATACAAACCCTTCTGACGGAAGATCCTGACGAGGAAACCGAGCAAAAGCTGTCCTTTATTGCTTCTGTCACGGCTCTGTTTGAAGCCTATACACAAAGCCATCTGCCGCCGTCAAGCTCATCTGAAGAACAAAAAATTGACCCCGCTTCATCATGAAACGGGGTCTTTGATTTTATTCCTGCGGCAGACAGGTTCCGCAGGGCGTATAGCCTTCTTCTATCAGATGTTCTAACGTATCCGTGACGGTCTTTTTGTTTTTGTCTTTCATGGTTTTAACAGAACTGCACGTTGGCAAGTGAATTTTATTGTTGTTGGTGTTGATTACATATTCTGTCTTTTGGGTATCAGAAGAGGTCTGTCCGCTGGCAGCTTGTGAGTTTTGTTCATCAGCCGCACGGCTGGTACCGTCAGCATAGTTGATGATAACACCCGGCTGGTTGTTGTAGACATACACATTAAAGCTGACGCCGTCCCCGTTATCCTCCACGGAGTAAGCCTCCATCTCAACGCCTCTGGCTACTAAATTATCGCCGTCAAAAATCGGTGTTACACGATACAGCACATGACCGTTTGTTTCCTTGACATAGTCGGCCACCATGTTTTCAAACGGCAGCATTCCTTCTGTATTCATGTAGCGGGTGCCGGTAATGAGGTTTTGCTTGTTGGCATTTTCTGCCGTCAGCTGGAACCCGATCAGGTGACAGCGGTTATACAGCGATTTGCCGTTGACAAAATCATAGGTCACGCTTTGCCAGCCGCTCGGCTTAACCTGACTGATATTGCCACGCTTTTCGGTGGGCATGGTTTCCTGACAAACACACGCATAAGCCGTACCGCACCGGCCAAGGGCATCCAGCGGACTGTAATCTTCAAACGCTTTGGTGGTGTATTCCGAACTGTTAAAATACGGGATATTG
>CADCOZ010000010.1 GCA_902803125.1 uncultured Ruminococcus sp. | reverse complement strand
TAACGAAAAGAGAGATTCCCGTCTGACAAGTGTTGCTGTTAAAAAGGAGTGAACGGTTATGTTGCAGGAGTATACAAAGATAAGGTTAAAAGACGGTCGGGAAGGTTATATTATCGAAGTGAGCGAAAAATTCAACATCTATCTGGTTGAACTTCCTGAGTTTGAGATTATTGGGGTTAAACCGGATGAAATAGCGGAAGTCTTGGATGAAATGAAGTGACATGATAGCAGAAACAAGGCTTTTCCGACAACGTGAAAGCCGAACGGTGTGGCCTTAAATATGATAGCCGTCCTGCTTCAACAGGGCTTGGTTGGTGTGCCAACCGCATACACGTCCCCTTGAATCAATGGCTCACGGCCATTCCGAAGCCGTCAACAAAAACAGCCCTGTCATTCTTGGTCAAGATGACAGGGCTGTTTTGGGATTCGTCAAAGGTGGTATCCGTCGGTGTTTCCGTAGAGTCTGTTTAGCAAGTACGGGCGGCTTTTGGGCGTATGCTGTCGCTCAGTGCATCAAAAAGTGATGCTCTTCCCAATCCGCATAGCACAGATCCGGAACAGGCTCTTAGACTTCTTCTTTTGTTTTTTGGGCTGACTCGTAAAAATGGCTGGCGACCAGATCTCTGGTGTAGTCGGCCACTTTAGAAAGACCTTCATTGTTCAAAAGCTCGATATTTTCGGAAATCTTTGCTTTGAGTTCAATATCTGAGTGTTCCATTGATACCAGCTGACCGTTAATTTTAACGTACGGACTCAGTCCGAGCAGATAATCGACCGATACGTCAAAGTAGTTGGCCAATTTCATCAGTGTTTCGCCGTTCGGAATACCGCCGTTTTTCCACTTGCTGATGATACCGGAGGATAAACCGATTTCCTTGCCGATAGGATTGGGACGTTTGCCGTGCTGTAAACATAAATTATAGAATCTTTTCCAAAACATTATACTGCACCCCCTCAACATTCAATTTCTGTCCCTCCGCACATAGCCATAAAATGGAGCAATAACTTTTATGATGTCCGTTTTTTGGCTCAGATGCGGAAAGATTTTTGGCAGTAGGGGATACCGCAAACGCCGTCCCTACGGCCACTTTTGTGATAGTGCCATCTGTGGAAGAAAAAGCAGGAAAGTATCATGCCCCTCTTCGGTTCGTGTCTGAAAAGTTCCTGAAACAGCAAATGCGTTCCGTTTTTTTTTATTCTCTCCAAAAATAACGGCGATACGATAACCGTTTTACTGCACTTTCTCCTATTCCTACACGTCGATAAGGCGGTAAAGTCCAAAATATTACTGTCTAACGCTATCAACATATTACCATACCTGCGTTTTAATTACAAGACCTAAATTCATACAAAAAAAAGTTTTTTTTGATAAATTATGAAAACCAACAAAAGCGTTGACATCTTTTGCTGAAAAGTTATTCAAAATACACATAACACAGAAGGTGTTTTTCTTTCTTTTTATAGTACAATAGTGGTTGTTTTGCGTATCATCGTTCAAAATAACCAAAATAGAGAAATGGTCAACAACGAAATAAAACAGAAGCGGTTGACAATTGCTGTACCATAACGAAAACAGCATAAAATGCAAGCCGCTATATGGCATTATGCACAATTTTTTTTGCGTGTAGTCACTGGGCGGTGCCATGATTTGAAAAAAATGATAGAGGTTATCGTAAACCTGCTGTTCATCGGACGGTTGACAATCGGTCGGGTCAGCACCGATTCTGTCCGAAATGCAGGGATAACGGTTAACAAATGCATATTTCCCGAAACAGCCAAAGTTTTCTGTTTTTTTGTGCCGCATAGAAGAAACCATTTGCATTTTGCGAAAAAATCGGTTATCATAATAGACGTTCTCAGAAAAAAATGCTTGACAAACCTGCACTGCTATGCTATCATGTTAATACTTTACTACGGTAAAGTAAAGAGAACCGTGCGGTTTGTATGGTCAGGAGGAAAAAGAACGATGAAAAATTACGCAAAGATCACGCCGGAAGGCACGAAAGATCTGCTGTTTGAAGAATGTTTAGCCAACCGAACCGTGTCGGCGATGCTCAGCAGTGTCTTTGCCGACAGAGGCTTTCATGAGGTGCTGACACCGGGTCTGGAATTTTATGATTTGTTTGCCGAAGAGATTTCCGGCATTCCGATGGAATATATGTTCAAGATGAGCGATGCCAAGGGGCGGTTAATGGTCATGCGGCCGGATTCCACCCTGCCGATTGCCAGAATGGCGGCCACACGTCTGCAAAACGCCGAAAAGCCTTTGCGGTTTTACTATAACCAGCGGGTTTACCGCAATAATTTAGGGCTGACAGGCCGCAGTAACGAGGTCATGCAGGCGGGCATTGAACTGATTGGCGCCAAGGGAATGCGGGCTGATTTGGAGGTCATCACGACCGCTGTAGAAGCCTTGTCCAAATGTGTGCCGGATTTCCGCATTGAAATTGGTCATGCAGGCTTCTTCCGGGCGTTGGCCAACCGTCTGCCGATCAGTGCCGGACGGCGGGAGAAAATCCGCTTCTATATTGAAAGCAAGAACTATTCCGCCCTCAACTCTACATTGGATAAGCTGGAGCAGACCCCTTATGTTAATATCATTCGTCAGCTGCCCCGTTTGTTTGGCGGCATTGAGGTGCTGGAGAAGGCCTGTACCCTGTGCGATGACCAAGAGGCCCTGCAAACACTGGACTATATTCGGGAGATTTACCGACACCTGTCCCGCTTTGGACTGGGTGACCGTTTGATGATTGATTTGGGACTGGTTCAGCGAAACGACTACTACAGCAGTATCGTTTTTAGCGGTTATGTTTTGGGTTCGGGAGAGCCTGTGTTAATCGGCGGCCGCTATGATAATCTGCTGGACAGCTTTGAAGCACCGGCTCCGGCGATTGGCTTTGGCATTAACGTGGATGCACTGGCCAGAGTGATGCTCAAGCGGGGCAGTATTCCGCCCAAGAGAACCACCGCCGTGCTGGTACACGCTGAAACAGGCTATGAAATAGAAGGGATTCGTTATACACAAACACTGGCACAGGCGAATATTGCCGCCGAAAACAGTGTGATGGAAACGGTAGAAGAAGCCCTGCACTATGCACGGGAACGGGGTATTCCGAAAGTGACGGTGGTGTCATCGGAAATCAGGACAATGGATACGGGGGTATAAAAAGGAATGAAACCGTTAAGAATCGCATTGACAAAAGGAAGATTGGAAAAGGATACCATCGGTCTGCTGGAACAGGCGGGTTATGATTGCAGTGCCGTCCGCAATAAGGGCAGACGGCTCATTCTGCCGATTGGTCAGGGTGAAATTGAAGTCGTGCTGGCGAAAGCCGCCGATGTGATTACGTATGTGGAAAACGGTGTCTGCGACTTGGGAGTCGTGGGCAAGGATACCATCATGGAAAACGGCAGAAGTTTTTATGAGATTCTCGACTTGGGTTTTGGCCGATGCCGTTTTGCACTGGCGGGCAAGGCCGGCAAGGATTTCTATGCCGGCTATAACGAAAAGACGATTGCCACCAAATACCCGAACGTGACCAGAGGCTTTTTTGAAGGCAAGGGTATGGATATCCGCATTATCAAGATTGAAGGATCGGTTGAACTGGCTCCTCTGTTGGGATTGTCGGATGCGATTGTGGATATTGTCGAAACCGGCTCCACCCTCAAGGAAAACGGGCTGGTGATTATTGAGGATAACGTGGCAAAGATTTCCGCACGGCTGATTGCCAATACCGCCAGTCTGAAACTGCGGAAGCAGGAAATCGAAGCCTTGGCAGAAAGAATGGAACAAGAAAGGGCGAAAATGAAATGAATGGAATCATCAATGTTATCAAGGCAGACGGCACCGCCGAAATGGCTTTTCTGAAAAAGGTAGAGGACAGAAACCGCAGTACCAACGATCAGGTCACAGCGGTGGTCAAGGAGATTATCGAGAATGTCAGAGTCAACGGAGAGGCCGCCGTTCGGGAATATACGATTCGGTTTGACGGACACGCACCCGAATGTTTTGAAGTGCCGCAGACGGTACTGGACGAAGCCGTGCATACCTGCGATGCAGCTTTTGTGGAAACGCTCCGCAAAGCGGCGGCGAATATCCGTGACTTTCACGAGCGGCAGAAACAGCAAAGCTGGCTGAACACCAAGGAAAACGGCGTGATTTTGGGACAGCGTATTCGAGGACTGGCACGGGTCGGTTTGTATGTACCGGGCGGTACAGCGGCGTATCCGTCATCAGTGCTGATGAACGCCATTCCCGCCAAAATAGCCGGTGTCAAAGAACTGATTATGGTCACCCCCCCGCAGAAGGACGGCCAACCGAATCCTGCGATTATGGCGGCGGCTAAAATTGCCGGTGTCGACAGGGTATTTCTGATGGGCGGCGCACAGGCCATAGCGGCGTTAGCGTATGGTACGGAAAGTGTGCCGAAAGTAGACAAGATTGTAGGCCCCGGCAATATCTATGTAGCGACCGCCAAAAAACTGTTGTACGGCGTGGTAGATATTGACATGATCGCAGGCCCCAGCGAAATTCTGGTCTTAGCCGATGACACAGCGAACCCGCAGTATTTAGCGGCGGATTTAATGTCGCAGGCGGAGCATGACCGCATGGCCTCAGCGATTCTGGTCACGACCTCCGAAGCCTTAGCCAATGCCACGGTGCAGGAACTGGAGCGTCAGGTACAAACGCTGTCCCGCAAAGAGATTATTGAAGAGTCCCTGCAAAACTATGGGGTCATCATCATTTGTGACACAATGGACAGAGCCGTGCAGTTAGCGAACGACTTAGCCCCCGAACACTTAGAGGTATGCTGTCAAAATCCGCTGGAGTACATCGGTCGTTTGGACAATGCCGGTTCGGTATTCTTAGGCAACTATTCACCGGAGCCGCTCGGCGACTATTTCGCAGGTCCCAACCACGTTTTGCCCACCGGCGGTACAGCACGTTTCTTCTCACCCCTCTCGGTTGACAGTTTCGTCAAAAAATCCAGCTTTATTTACTACACCGATGCCGCCCTTCGCACCGACAAAGACGACATCATCCGTTTTGCCGTCACCGAAGGCCTCACCGCCCACGCCAACGCCATCTCCGTCCGCTACCAGTGAATGTTGGAGGGCGTTGCCCTCCAAACCTCCCACCAGGGACTCTGCCCCTGGACTCCCTAAAGGGACTAACTTCGTGTCGCCCGCAAGCCTTTGAAAAGCTTGCGAAAAACTTTT
>CADCOZ010000009.1 GCA_902803125.1 uncultured Ruminococcus sp. | reverse complement strand
TGATAGGCTGCGTGTGTAAGCGTCGTGAGGCGTTCAGCTTGGCAGTACTAATTGGTCGAGGGCTTGTCCAAGTCTTTCTTGGTTACTCTTGCTTTCATCGCTTTATTCAGTTTTCAGGGTGCGAACCCTTCATAAAAATCCTGTCCATTTGGACAGGATTTTTTCATTTTCTAATGGATTTCTGGCAGGAGATATGTTATAATCAAATGAAGGATACAAATAAATACGCTTATCTTGACGAAGATAGATAATAAATCAACTTTTTTCACACGCAAGAAAGAGGAGAAGTGCAGATGTCTGTTTGGTTGTTCGGAAGGGTTTCAGATAAGGCGATGGACAAAATACAGCACTTGCATTTTTCCTATACAACCGGTTATGCCCGATATGCTTCTGTCAGTTATAGTCTGGAGGAGGACGGTCAATACACGGCACAAATTTGTCCTGATGGGAGGCCGGAGGAACAGACCGTTTCGTATGTTGTGCCAAAAGATGTGGCCGAAACCATCATTACCTTGTTCCGAAAATATCATGTGGGACGCTGGAACGGCTTTCATAAGGTCGACAAACATATTCTTGACGGCAGAAGTTTTACGTTGTCTGTTCGCTTTGATAGCGGCTCAACCATCAACGCCCACGGCTATATGCGGTGGCCAAAGCATTATCGTGAGATACGGGCGGCACTTGACCGCTTGTTTATGTCTATTTATCATGAAAAACAACAAGAAACGGAGGAATCAAATTGAAGTTAGCAGAAGCCTTACAGGAACGAGCAGACCTGAACCGAAAAATTGAACAGCTGCGTCAGCGTCTGCAAAACAACGCCTTGGTGCAGGAGGGAGAAGAACCCGCCGAAAACCCCGATGAACTGATTATAGAATTAGATGAGAGCATTGACCGTCTGGAGGAATTGATGGCACATATCAACAAAACCAACTGTCTGACGGTGGATAACGGCGAGAGTTTAACGGAGCTGATAGCCGAGCGTGACACGCTGAATATACGGATTCGTGCCTATCGTGACCTGATTACGGAGGCTTCGAGTTCCACCCGCCGTTATTCTGCCAGTGAAATCAAAATTCTGAGTACGGTTAACGTCCGATTTTTACAGCAAAAGCTGGACGAAATGTGCAAACAGCTTCGCTTGACCGATAACCGCATTCAATCCTTAAACTGGACAACTGACCTGTTATAACCCCGCCGGAATGTTGGAGGGCTCTGTCCTCCAAATCTCCCGCCAGAGGCTTTGCCCCTGCACTCCCTAAAGGGACTAACTTCGTGTCGCCCGCAAGCCTTTGAAAAGCTTGCGAAAAACTTTTGTGTTGATGATTCCTGAAGTTTTTCTCTGAGGGAAACATAAAACGAATTTTCATGTTTTGTGTCATGCGGGGGTAAGAGTATCAACAGTTTTTTGGGGAAATGTGGAATAACCTGTCCTTCCTTATTTCCCAAAGCCGGAAGCAGTTTTTTATACGGGGCTGTCCTGTACGTTTTGTCAGTGTTTCTTTAGGTTAAGTTTGTCGGGCGAATACATCTCTGCGGCTGAGAAGGAGTCCGCACCTCGTGGCAGCCTTTGAGCAAGGCGGGGTTCGACTCCCCACTGTTATTGTTATGCTCAGACACGGTACAAATGTATCGTTACCGTTCATTGTTACTACCATGTATTGACGACAAACGAGGGTGGGTTGTGGGAATCAAAAAAATAGAGGGACTTTGTCCATACCATTCAAGGTGGTGTGGGTAAAGTCCCTTTTTTGTGTTTTACAGAAATGTGAAAGGTGAAATCATTTTAGCCAAAGGTGCATCAAGCTGTCCCTTTTGGAATGCCATAGGGTCAATTCGTTTTTGTGCAGGAAATAACTTTTCGCACCATCAAGTTAAAAGTTTCGCTCAAGCCTTTTCAAAGGCTTGCGGACGACACGAAGTTAGTCCCTTTAGGGAGTGCAGGGGCAGAGTCCCTGCTGGGAGGTTTGGAGGGCAAAGCCCTCCAACACTATAATACTTTGGAGAGGAAGTCTTGCAGGCGGGGGTTTTGGGGGTGGTCAAAGAATTCTTCGGGGGTGTTTTCTTCGGCGATGACGCCTTCGTGGATGAAGAGGACACGGTCGGCTACTTCACGGGCAAAACCCATTTCGTGGGTGACGATAACCATCGTCATGCCGCTTTTGGCCAGGTCTTTCATCAGCGACAGTACCTCGCCTACCATTTCGGGGTCAAGAGCAGAGGTCGGTTCGTCAAACAGCATGACATCGGGATTCATCGCTAAGGCTCGAACAATTGCTACACGCTGTTTTTGACCGCCGGATAAGCTGTTGGGATAGGACTCCGCTTTGTCGGCCAGACCGATACGGGTCAGCAGTTCATCGGCTTTTTTGGCGGCTTCTTCCTTCGACATTTTGCCCAGTTTGACGGGAGCCAACATAATGTTTTTGCGAATGGACATATTCGGGAACAGATTGAACTGCTGGAACACCATGCCCATTTTTTCACGCATTTTATTGATATCGACGCTTTTGTCCGTAATATTCGTTCCTTCAAACAGGATTACACCGGAGGTGGGAACCTCCAGCAGGTTCAGAGAACGCAGAAAGGTGGATTTGCCACAGCCGGACGGCCCGATAATGGCAATAACTTCGCCTTTGGTAATCGTGGTGCTAATGCCTCTGAGAACCTGATGGTCGCCAAAACTCTTGCAGAGATTCTGCACTTCAATCAGGATATTGGCTTTGTCGGCATTGGCGGCAATCTTTTCACGCTTGTTTTCGGAGTCTTTCTTAAGAGTAACGGCGGCTTCTGAGGGGGTATTACTTGTTTTCATTTTTCTTCAATCTCCTTTCCAGAATCGTAACAATGCGTGACAGAATAGCAACGATAATCAGATAAACAATGGCTACGGCAATCAGCGGCAGGAAAGCATCAAAGGTCTGTGAACGGATGATATCGCCGCCCATGGTGAGATCCTGCAAAGCGATATAACCGCAGATAGCAGTTTCTTTCAGCAGGCTGATGGACTCATTGAGCAGAGCCGGCAGCATATTCTTGAAGGCCTGCGGCATGATAATGTTAGACATAGTTTGTTTATAAGTCAGACCAAGACAGCGTCCTGCTTCAAACTGACCTTTGTCTACGGAATTGATACCGGAACGAATCACTTCTGCCACATAAGCCGCCGAGTTCAGACCAAAGGCGATGACAGCCACCAGCACCTTGCTGACGTTGACGGCATTGAAAATACCGTAGTAGATAATCAACAACTGCAAAACAGCCGGCGTACCTCTGATGATGGTCAGGTAGAACTTACAGACAGCATTCAGAATCTTTAGCTTGCCGTTCTGGTCATGGACAGTACGCACCACAGCAATCAGAATACCGAGTACCAACCCCACAAGAAGGGATAAAAAAGTAATAAGCAGGGTCGTTCCCAAACCGTCCGCCAAGTAACGCCATCTGTCCTGATCAATAAAGTTTTGCTTGAGCTTCTCAACAAAGGAAAAATTGCCTTCTGCGGCATCTTTATTATAAACGAGGATAACCTGTTTGGAAGTGGTGTAGCTTTCGGAGAAATCCACATTCTTTTTTCTGTCTTCGGTCACGGTCATACCGGCAGCTCCCACATCGGCTTTGCCGGCATTGACAGCGGAAATAATGGAATCGAACTTCATGTTTTCAATGGTCATTTCCATGCCGAGTTCATCGCAGATGGCCTGCATGATGTCCATGTCGATACCGGTAATTGTGCCGTTGTCCACATATTCATACGGCGGGAATTCGGCATTGGTCGCCACGACCAGCTTACCGTTTCGCTCCACGTCTTTTTTCTCATAGGGCGTTTGGCTGACCTCTTCATCGGTGCCGATATAGTTGGTGATAATTTTATGAATCGTGCCGTCTTCTTTCAGTTTCAGCAGGGCGGCGTTGATTTTATCCAGCAGTTCCTGATTGCCTTTCTTCAAACAGAGGGCATAAGATTCCGAAACAAATTCTTCGTCGATAATCTTGATATCAAGATTTTTTGCCGCAAAGGCTTTGGCGGGCTGTTCGTCCAAAATCACACAATCCAGCTTTTGCTGTTTGAGGGCCTGAATGGCATCGGCCGCCTTGAGGAAGCGTTCAACATAGGCCGTGCCGTTGTCCTCATAATCCGTTGCATAAATATCGCCGGTGGTGCCAAGCTGTACGCCGATATGCTTTCCGATCAGGTCATCTACACCGGTAATTTCATCTTTGGGTTCATTGTATACGATGATGACCTGTTTAGAGGTGGTGTAGCTGTCGGAAAAGTCCGCATTCTTTTTTCTGTCCTCGGTCACGGTCATACCGGCGGCACCGATATCGGCTTTGCCGGCATTGACGGCAGAAATAATGGAATCAAACTTCATGTTCTCAATGGTCATTTCCATGCCCAGTTCATCACAAATAGCCTGCATAATGTCCATGTCGATACCGGTAATTTTGCCGTTGTCCACATATTCATACGGCGGGAACTCGGCATTGGTGGCCACGATCAGCTTACCGTTTCGCTTCACGTCCTTTTTCTCATAGGGCATGGTGCCTTTTTCTTCATCGGTGCCGATGTAGTTGGTAATGATTTTTTGAATGGTGCCGTCTTCTTTCAGCTTTGCCAACGCTGTATTGACTTTGTCGAGCAATTCTGTGTTGCCTTTTTTCAGGCAGAGGGCATAATCCTCTAAGGTGAATTCCTTGGGCAGAATGCGGATATCATTGTTTCTTGCCACAAATTCTTTAGCGGGCTGTTCGTCCAGAATAACGCAGTCCAGCTTTTTCTGCTTCAAAGCCTGAATGGCATCGGCAGCCTTGCTGTAGCGTTCTACCTTGGCGGTGCCGTCATCTTCATAATCCGTAGCGTAGATATCGCCGGTGGTGCCAAGCTGTACACCAATGGTTTTGTTCGTGAAGTCGTAGTCGTCCGGATTATCTTCTTCGGCTGGTTCGGAGGATTCCTCCACCGGTGCCGGTTCCTCATACAAAACAACGCTTTGTACGGCAACGGCGTATACGGAAGAGAAGTTCATAGACTTTTTGTTGTTGTCATTGAGCGGCAAACCGGCGGCGGCCGATACCATGCCGATATCAAGAGCATAAACAATATCGTCTGCGGACATCTCCTGAAGCACTAATTCATACCCCAGTATGTCACAAACGGCCTGCATTACGTCCACATCTAAACCGATGATGCGGTTTCCTTCCGTATAAGAAAACGGTTTGTTATCGGTGCTGACCGCCAGTGTCAGGGTATCGGTGCGTTCCTTTTCCTGCACCTTATAGGGGCTTCTGCCCTTTTGGGTATCCGGACCGATATAGTTTTTATAAATGCTGTCCAGTGTACCGTTGTCCTTGAGGGTTTTCAGGGCATTGTTGATGGATTTCAGCAGCTCTGCATTGTCTTTCTGAAGGGCAAACGCACATTCCTCGGAGGAAAACGGCTTTTCGTAGACCTTCAGCGTGTCACTGCCTTCTGCCAAAGATACAGCCGCCGATTCATCGGTCAGGATACAGTCGATGGTCTTTTCCTCCAAGGCTTTGACCGCATCGGCCAAAGCATAATATCGTTCGATGGTCGAACGGGAGGTTTCCTCATAGGCCAGCATTTTCCGTTCGGCGATGGTGCCAAGCTGTACACCAATGTTTTTGCCGCTCAGGGTATAGTCTTCTGTCGGTTTCGTTTCCTCTTCACCAACGGCCTGCACCAAAGGGGTGTGCAGTATCAGGGTGAAACAAAGTGCCGTCAGAACGATTGCCATCAGCACGGCAACGCTTCTTTTTTGTTGGTTGGTTTTCACCATAGTTCTCTCCTCCACAAACAAGATGTTACCGATTATAGCATATTTCCTAATAGTTTGCAATACAATCATTAGATTTTATGATGATTTTCTAATTTTTCAACTTAACGAGCAAGGATTCCCTCGTCTTTATAGGCGGTGGGATGAATGGCTCCCTATGTGTTTATCATTGACAAACAAAATATTATGATGATATACGAAAAGCGGCAGTAGGGGTGGAGTGCAACGGTATCCCCTGCTGACAAGAGAGCCATCCACGCCTGAGAACAGAAGATGGGTCATCTGTAAGGCAGATGTAAAAATCGTAACTCCACTTTACTGCCGTGCGTGGATTGAAACTGTAAGATATTCCGATAGCTGTCCCCAAAATCCCTTTTCCTGTCGGATGATATGACAGGAAAAGGGATTCAAAATTTCTTTTTGGCAGGTCAAAATCAGCGAATTTCGGGAAGGAGGAGAAAAAATGAATAACGAATAATGAATAATGTGTGAGGAGCCAAAAGTCAGCGAATTTCGGAAAGGGGTTCCCCTAAGTAGCTGACGGTTGACAGGGGTTATTGTCAGGTATGCTTTTTGATGTTCAGCCAATAAGCTCGATAGGCCTGTTCGGTTTTGTTCTGCCCCGGTTCATAGTATACGGTACCCTGTAGGGCATCGGGCAGATACTGCTGTGCAACCCAGTGATCGGGATAGTCATGGGGATACAAATAAAACTGTCCCTTAACGGCGGCCTCCGCTCCGTCATAATGCTTGTTTTGCAGATGACGGGGGAAACCGCCGCCTTTACCGGCCTGTACATCTGCCATCGCTCGATTGATGGCGTTATAGGCGGCATTGGATTTGGGCGACAAGGCAACTAAAATCACCGCATCGGCCAGCGGGATTCTTGCTTCGGGCAGACCGACCATCATCGCCGCATCAACAGCCGCCTTGACGATTGGGATAATCTGCGGGTTGGCCAAGCCCACATCTTCACACGCACACACCATCAAACGCCGACAGGCCGAAGGCAAATCATCTGCCGCTAAGATACGGGCTAAATAATGCACGGCCGCATCGGGATCGGAACCCCGCATGGATTTTTGAAACGCCGACAGCAAATCATAGTGTTCATCGCCCTCACGGTCATATTTGACCGCACTTTTTTGTGTCAGCGACACCACTGTTTCCAAGGCAACCGTGCGTGTTTGTCCGTTTAGCGGCGTTGACAGCACGGATAATTCCACCGCATTGACAGCTTTCCGCACATCGCCGCCGCAGGCCGAAGCGATATGTGCCACACACGCATCTGAGAATACAAGTGTTTCGCCTGTTTCCTTTGCTAAACAGGCGATAGCCCGCCGCACAGCCTGTTCCGCATCGGTTTTATGCAGCGGCTTGAACTCAAACACAGTTGACCGGCTGAGGATAGCACTATAAACATAAAAATACGGGTTCTCGGTGGTGGAAGCAATCAGGGTGATACTGCCGTTTTCGATGAACTCCAGCAAGGTCTGCTGTTGTTTCTTGTTGAAGTATTGTATTTCGTCCAAATAAAGCAAAATGCCGTTGATTCCGCTGAACCCCGACAATTCATCCACAATGCGGCGAATATCGGCCGTAGAGGCGGTAGTGCCGTTGAGTTTCCGTAGGGTACGGTTGGTTTGTTTGGCGATAATGGTGGCCAGTGTCGTTTTTCCGACCCCCGAAGGCCCATAGAACACCATGTTTGGAATCTGTCCCGATTCAATGATAGCTCTGAGCGGCTTTCCTCTGTCTAATAAATGATGCTGTCCGGCTATATCGTCCAAACTTTGCGGACGCAGTCTGTCTGCTAATGGGCTGTTCATTTCCATCATCGCCTTTCTCTTTCCTCCTACTACTATACTAAATCTTCTCCCAATAGTCAATGTTGTGGCTTTGTTGTTGGGGCTTTGCCCCAAACCCCACCAGGGACTCTGCCCCTGGACCCCGTTGGGGGAACCCCTTTTCTGGCGAAAAAAGGGGTTCC
>CADCOZ010000008.1 GCA_902803125.1 uncultured Ruminococcus sp. | reverse complement strand
GACAGGAGTCGAACCTGCGGCCTCTTGAACCCCATTCAAGCGCGCTACCAATCTGCGCTACACCCGGATACAACATTGATATTATAGCAAATCTTCTGCATTTTTGCAATTGTAAAAGATGACAAAAGGAACCGCATAAAGGAAGGAAAAAATATCAATTATGACATAAAATGAGCGGGCAGACGGAAAAAGTGTAAGAACACTGGTAAAAACCTCGTCATTGCATTATAATGTTAATCGGTAACCATGATGATGGGCCAAAAATGGTTGGACAATCGGAAGAAAAAGAAAGCATTCGTGTAAAAACAAGGCAAAATGCATGAAAAAAACTGCACTTAGTTCTTGACTTTATTGAAAATGTGTGATATCGTTAATAAAGAGGTATTTGAAAATGGGTAAAGTAACGGTAATTACATCCGGTAAGGGTGGAACAGGAAAATCTACAGTAACAGCAGGATTGGGTGCGGCTCTGGTAAGAAGAGGCGGACGGGTACTGCTGATTGACTGCGATGCGGGCATGAGAGGCATAGACCTGATGCTTGGTGTCAGCGGAGAATTGGTGTTTGATATCGCAGATATTATCAACGGAAACTGTGTACCGGCCAGTGCGATTTATCCGTGCAAGACACTGCCGGAGTTATTTATACTGCCGGCTCCGCAGAATGTGCGGGATGAATTGAGTCCGTTCGTGATGAAACAGCTGACAGGGGTATTGAAGGGGTATTATGACCATATTCTGATTGACTGTCCGGCCGGCATCGGTTCCGGTTTTGAAACAGCCGTAGCACCTGCTGACAGAGCGGTGTTGGTGGTGAATGCAGAGCCGTTGTCTGTCAGGAGCAGCAATAAGGTACGCCGCAAACTGGAATATTGTGAAATCAGGGACGTATCTCTGATTATCAATCGTTTTAATGAGCGGAAATTTCGGAAAATGGATGTCTATGCCGATTTGGATGCGGTGATTGATGAAGCCGGTGCCAGATTGTTAGGCGTTGTACCGGAGGATAATGCGGCATCGTCGGCCTCACAAAAGGGATTGCCGATAGAAGGAAGAATGAAGGCCTCGTATGCTTTTGACAGAATTGCAGCAAGACTGGACGGTAAGGATGTACCGTTATGGATCGAATGAACTTTATCCGGAAATACAGTGGTTTTATCTGATTGATTGGGGGTCATACTTATGAATATTGCCTTGATAGCACATGATGCCAAAAAGGAACTGATGGTGCAGTTTTGTATTGCCTACTGTGGAATTCTCAGCCGCCATACCCTGTGTGCTACAGGTTCTACGGGAAAGATGGTGTCGGAAGCAACCGGTTTGGAGATTCAAAAATTTCTGAGCGGTTCTCAGGGCGGCGATCAGCAGATTGCGGCCAGAATAGCTTTCAATGAAATAGATATGCTGATTTTCCTGCGGGATCCGCTGGATCCGAAGCCGCATGAACCGAATGATATGAACCTGCTGCGGCTTTGTGATATGCACAATATTCCTGTTGCGACCAATATTGCCACGGGTGAAGTGCTGATTCACGGCTTGGAGAGAGGCGACCTTGATTGGCGTGATATTGTTCGTTCCTGACAAACGGAAAACGGTTGGCAAATATCCGCACAGCTACAAAGCATTACTAACGGTGAGGGCAACCTCGCCGTTTTTTTTTGTTGTCCCCCGAAATGTTGGAGGGCGTTGTCCTCCAAATCTCCCGGCAGGGGCTTGATCCTTGGACTCCCTAAAGGGACTAACTTCGTGTCGCCCGCAAGCCTTTGAAAAGCTTGCGAAAAACTTTTGTGTTGATGGTTCATGTGCTTTTGCTCTGAAAGCAGGATTTTCGGCAATCGATTTTTTGCGTGGGGTTGTTCAGCACGTTCGGCTAGCATGGGTGAAAAAATCAGCGTTTCCATAGATATCAAAAATGCACATGATACGGATAGGAAACAGTTTTCCGGTGCGGTGAATGATGGTTCAGTGCAATTTATGACGGGATTTGGTACAGGGTAAGCAAAAAAGGTTGCTTTATTTTGGGGGTCGGTTATAATAAAAGTACAGCCGGCCGATATGAAAGATGCATACAAAACGGAGTAACGATAACAGCCGAAAGGAGGGAGAGGAGTGAAAATAAAGCTCTCTGTCAGTGATGAAAACTACGAAGAGGTAAGGCGGCTTCTGGAAGAGAAGGGAATAGAAATTGATGACGAAGCGGAGTTTGTTCTGCTGCAGAAGGATAAATTCATCGGTCACATTTCGGTTAAAGACGACAGAGGAGCCAAGAAAATGATGTCCGTGGAGGATATCGTAACGATTGAAAGCTATGGCCGCACCATTGAAATACACACGGCGCAAGAGGTCTATACGACTTCTGAGCGGCTGTATCAATTGGAGAGCTTGTTGGATCCCGATAAATTCCTGCGGGTCAGCAATTCTGTGATTATTGCGGCCGACCAAATCAAAGAAATCATTCCTGCGTTCCATATGCGTTTTACCCTGAAAATGAAAAACGGGGACAGAGTGGATGTCACCAGAAACTATTATAAGAAATTCAAGGACTTTTACGGTTTTTAATGTTAAGGAGGTTTTATTATGCCGTTTTCCAATGGTTTTCAAATTCCCAATGTCAATCTTATTTTGATTGCGGCCGCTATAATTATTGCGGTGCTTGTCGTTATCTTTGTGCTCTATCGCATTGTGTACAAGGTTTATGTCAATCGTGTGCTGGCACAGGGACGACACAGCGGCAAGAGCCATTCGCCGATGATTACCCCCGGAGCACTTCTGGTGGCAACAGGTATTGTGGCGGGCATCGCGGTTTCCCTGACGGTGATTTGTATGATCAATATTCTTTATGCCGTGGATGAACAGAGCTGGGAGTATATCCTTCAGACTTACAGAGAGCAGTTTGTGATGGAACAGAAATTCGACAGAACACAGATTGCTTCCGTCTATTCCTTTGAAGTAGGCAAAACCCATGCGGATACACAGACGGTGGATTTGACGCTGACCCTTCAAACGAATCTGACACTGGGCAAAAACGATAAGCTGACCTTCCGCATCGGCGACAGCAAAACACAGCTGAAAGAGGATGAAAGCGGCAATTATGTCGGTACGGTGCAGGCCAGTGCCTTTAAGGCTTCTCCTTCGGGCATACTGACACTGGAATCTGATGGTGAAAAAATCAGCCAGATTCTGGCAAATTCACCGCTTCTGTATGAAAGCACTGTAGAATATGATGCGGTGAACGGTGATGAATGGCGGAGCTTCTACCCGTATGCGGAATGTTATGTGAGCACCTATGATTATGACGGAGAGGATGGTCAAAAGCGTCTGTCCAGACTGGTGACGGTGTGTGCCCATGCCGCAGTGGATATGCCGGAGCGTACTTTTGATGAATTGAAGCTCATGATTGAACAGGACGGCACCAGAATCCGTGAGATTGACCTGATGACGGACAAAACGGTGAAGTTTGAACAGCAGGACAACTCCTATACCTATGAATTGAATGAACCCTATAAGGATTGCGAACTGAAATATTATCTTTTTGCAAAGGATACGAACGACAACCACTACGAAATGTATTTTTGGATGGATCAGAAGCCCGGCGGCGATAATGAGTGGGATGACAGCGATTTCTATTGCCGCATTACCGATAAAAAAGGGAATCTCTATCAGCACATGAATTTGTATTGATTTTGTCCTCCATGCTCCCGCACGTTTTTGCTGTCTGGCAAGGACGTGCGGGAGTCCTCTTTTTTTGAAAAATATACCCCTTGTAAACAAAAAGCTGAGCGGGAGGGCGAATCCAGCAGGAAAAAGGGTTGAAAAGTATACAATTTGTAGAGAGGAAAAAAAGTTTTCAAAAAGGTGTTGACAAAAGGGAAAGAAGGTGGTATGATAACAAAGCTGTC
>CADCOZ010000007.1 GCA_902803125.1 uncultured Ruminococcus sp. | reverse complement strand
GTATTAGTCATCAATGCTCATACCGACTGTTGTAAAGGCCGCCTTCGGGTCATCACCGAGGTTCTCAACCTGTACAGCCTGTGCTCTAACGTCAATAATGAAGCTGCCCTGATCGTCGCCGGTCTTGGTGGTGAAGAGGTCGGCCTGCTCCTGTGTCATGGTGCCGGGAATGACAACCGCATTAAAGAGGGTCAGGTCTGCATCGGGCGCTAACTTTTCCTTCGCATAGTAAACATAGGTCAGGGTGTCGGTGTCCTCATCGTAAACGGGTGTATAGCGTCCGTTTTCGAAATCAGTAACATTCAAGCCCTCAACCAGGTTGCCCAAAGCGATCTGTGTCGGAGTTGTCTTGTTCAGCAGAGTAGCCCACGCTGTGGCGTCTGATACCTTGACAACCATACGAACGTACTCATCGAACTTACCGGTATTCTCCACATGAACTTCCTTTGTCAGTGTGTCGCCCGGCATAACATCGGGGTACTCCGTACCGTCAGGGTCACTTTCATCATCGGGGGTTTTTTCCCATACGTCTACATCGAAATCCGGATTATCTGTGTCGTCATCGGATGTCGCAACCATGAACTTGTTCTGCACTGTGTCAGATGCGGAGAACCATGCAATAGATCCGACAGATACAAGAGCGGCCAAGCTGACTACGAGAGCACCAACGAGCACCTTTTTCTTGGTGTTTTTCATCAGATATCCTCCTTTCTAAAAAATAAAAATATTATTTCAGCATCACCTTTGGATGGGAGGCCTCCGGCGATGACTAAAACCTTATTGATCAGCAGGTTTGTCTGCTGTTGGAGCCGACTCCTCGGTCTGCGGGGCAGCGGGGGGATTGACAGCACCGGCGGCTGCGGCGGCCTTCTGTGCTTTTTTCTTCTTTCTGCGGCTGATAATATCCGGCAGAAACACCAGAAAAATCAGCACCGCACAAGCCCCAATGGTAATATACATTCCCGGCGGATACTGGATAAAATCCGAAACATACCCTAACTTCGGGATTTTGAACTGTGGCACACCAATCAGGTTTTTGAAGTGTACCGGGGTGGAATCAATGGTATCGTTGGCATCGCCCTTGGTGTAGAAGTGCTGGTTTTCCGCATCAATTCTCACCACGCGGTGCGTGGCCACCACCAAATCTTCGTTCAGCACAAAGGTAATCGGGTCGCCGACTTGAACCTCAGAGGGGTCAACCGTTTTAACATAAATCAGGTCACCCACGTTATAGGTCGGGGACATACTGCCGGAGATAACATTAAATACCCGAAATCCCATGAGTCTGGAACCCATCAGAAAGATGGCGAACAGCACAACCACAATGACCAGAATCGTGGATACAACGCTCCAGACCTTCAGCAGAGTTGTTTTCATTGTCCGTCACCTTCCTCATTCTGCGGTGCATCAGACGAGGACTCTCCGGCGGTTTCCTCTGCGGCAGGACTGTCTGAAGATGGCTGATCGGCCTCAGCGGGCTTTGCTTCGCTGTCACTGGTTCCCTGTTCACCCAGCTTGGCACGCAGGGCTTCCAGCTCTGCCAGCATTTGGGCGTTCTTTTCCCGTTCGGTGGCCAGCTGATCTCTTTCCTCCTGCATTCCCTCCATTTGCTGTTTCTTATAGCGGCGGAAAAGCATGAAGCTCTTGACACCCTGATAGATAATCAACAGCATAAACGGAATGAAGATACAGATAACATAACCGGCAGGCGTTTTCATAAAGCTGAAGAAGTAACCCATACCGGGGATTTTGCCCTCATACTTGCCGAGGATATACATATAGGTAACAATGGTTTCGTCATCGGTATCGGTGGTGGTACCGTAGGTCACAAAGCCCGGATTGCCTCTGGCATCGGTGGTTTTTTTGCGGATTTTATGGGTAATCGTTTCGCCGAAGCTGCTGCTGTCCTGCGAAATATAGGAGATAATGTCGCCCTCCTGCAAGGTGGACGGGTCGGTTTCCTTCACCATAATCAGGTCGCCGGCATTAAAATCCGTGGCACTCATGGAGTCAGAATTCACAATATAGAGCTTGTAGCCCATAATCTGGCGGTCATTGCGGTTAAAGGTATTAACAGAGATGATCGTAAAGACCGTCATCAGCACGGCAAATACCACAACCGCCCAAATCAAAATATTTTTAATAATATTCAATGCTTTTTTCAAGTCCTCTTCTCCCCTGACATACAAATCACTGACAGCTTCGCAAGAGATACCGCAAACAAGACACAACGGACCCCGTATCTCTATCCTGCACACCGAGTCTGCTCTATGCTATTTCCTTTTTTCCTTTGTTATCCCTCTATCAAAACTATCTGGTTCGATTTTACCACATTCCTAAAATAAATGCAAGCATTTTTCGATTTTTTGTCAGCAGTTACAATTTATTTGGTATAAATTGTAACAGTCAACAAATTTGTTCTCATTTTTATTGAGGAACGGCTGTTCCTTCCTACTTTTTTGCGTTTAGGCAAAATATCCAAATCTCTTTCAACATCTATGGTGTTTTTTACTCTTTGTATTCTTGTTCATAACTGTACAAAAAGCAATTTCCCGCGGTGAAAGCCGTTTATCGGCGTAACAACGCACCAAGACCCGCACACAGGAAAAACACCGCCACGTTCACGCCGACAATTGTCGGGCCTACCGGTGTTCCGGCTAAAATGGAAATCACCATACCCGCCAGCGCACAGGTCACCGACAGCACCACCGAACAGACCGTGACCGAACGAAAACTTTTGAACAGCCGCATGGCGGAAACCGCCGGAAAAATGACCAGTGCCGAAATCATGAGTGAACCGACCAGTTTCATGGACATCACAATTACCACGGCAATCACAATGGCCAACAGCAGGTTATAGCGTTTCACGCCGGTGCCGGAGGCCAGTGCAAAGCCTTCATCAAACGTCACCGCAAATATTTTGTTATAGAACAGCAGGAACACCGCCACAACAATGACGGAAATCACCGTGCATATCCACACGTCCGTCAAGGTCAGCGTGACCATTGAGGTAGAGCCGAACAGCGTACTGCACACATCCCCCGACAGGTGCGACGAGGTGGAAAACACATTCATCAGCAGGTAACCGAACGCCAAGGCTCCCACTGAAATCATGGCAATGGCCGCATCACCCTTGATTTTGGCATTCTGACCGGTTCGCAGCAGCAGTACCGCACTGATGACCGTTATCGGCATGACAATCAGCAGTTCATTGGTCAGATTCAGCACCGCCGCAATTGCCATCGCACCAAAGGCCACATGAGAAAGCCCGTCGCCAATGAAGGAGAAGCGTTTCAGCACCAGCGTGACCCCCAACAGGGACGAACAAAGTGCCACCAATACCCCGACAATCAGGGCATACCGCACAAACGGATACTGCAAATATTCCCACAGGGTTTCAAACATCTTTGTCACCGTCCTCCTGCCATAAAAACAGCCTGCCGAAATCACTGTTCTGATAGTCCTCTTTCGTGCCGAAGAAAATCCTCCTGCCAATGTGCAGGATATGGTCGGCATAACACAGCGCCGCTTTGATATCATGCGAGATCATGATAATGGTAATGCCCTCCTGATGCAGGCTGTCGATGAGTTCATACATTTCGGCGGTAACCTTGGGATCCAGTCCGGCCACGGGTTCATCGAGCAGAAGAATCTTTTGTGTAGCACATAAAGCCCTTGCCAGCAAAACCCGCTGCTGCTGACCGCCCGACAGTTCCCGATAGCATCGTCCGGCATAGGCGGTCATGCCCATTCGTTCTATATTTTTTTCGGCCAGCTGTTTTTCGGCCTTGTTATAAAACGGCCGCCAGCCGCACCGAGCCTGACAGCCCGACAGCACTATCTCCCGCACCGAGGCCGGAAAGTCCCGCTGTACCGCCGTTTGCTGAGGCAAATAACCGATTTCGTTCTTCTTCAGCCCGTCACCAAACACAATACTGCCGCCCATCGGCTTTTGCAAACCGAGCAGTGTTTTCATCAGCGTGGATTTCCCCGAACCGTTTTCGCCCACAATGCACAGATAATCGCCTGTCTGCACCGTAAAATTCAGCTGTTCGATAATGACCCGATTCTCATAGCCGAGCCGCAGATCATTCACTTCTATCATTGACATCTTGTTGTTCCTTCCTGTTCGCTCACGTCAACGCCTGCCGCAGTACCTTCAAATTCTCCTGCATGACGGATAAATAGGTGGTGCCGTTTTTCATCTGTTCGGCGGTAACGGACTGCATAGAGTCCAGCGGCAGAATCGTCTGATCTTTCGTTTTGGTGTTGTCTTTAATGGTATTCGCCACAGAGCCGTCTGTGCTTTCGGTGGTCAAAATCGTGGTCAGCCCCAATTCATCGACTTTATTCGCCAAAAATACAATGGTGTCAAAGCTGGCCTCCGTTTCAGCCGAACAGCCCGCAAATGCCGCATAATAGGTAAGGCCGTAATCGTCCGTCAGATAGCGGAACGGAAAACGGTCGCCGAACAGCAGGGTTTTGGTACGGGATGCG
>CADCOZ010000006.1 GCA_902803125.1 uncultured Ruminococcus sp. | reverse complement strand
TCCGTCCCCTACGGGGGTGCGTGAGTTGCAGCGGGTAGTCTGTGTAAAGGTTTTACCGTTGATCAGTTCCGTCCCCTACGGGGGTGCGTGAGTTGCAGCTCCGGCGGCTACACGCCGTAAAAAGTCCGCTGTTCATGCGGGGTTCAAAGACCGAAAATACGCAAAAGTGCGAATCTCCGTCCATCACATATACCGTGATGAATATATTGTCCCAAAAACCGCCGCATCCGCTGTTGGTGCGGGGTGCGAATCTTTTCTTGGCCGCTTGGCTATATTATACAGGTACAGCGGCCTGTTGTCAAGAAAAAAATGCCGCTGTATACAAAAACCAACTTTCCAAACTGCCTTTTGGCAGGTCAAAGTCAGCGAATTTCGGGAAGGGGAGAAGGAATGAATAATGAATAGTGAATAATGAATAATGAATAATATCGAAGTGCCAAAAGTCAGCGAATTTTGGAAGGGGGTCTGGGGGAAAACCTTTTTTTCGCCAGAAAAAGGTTTCCCCCAGGGAACCGGCGGAACAAAATTGATTTCCGTGGGACAGCACCGACACCGCTTTACACGTTGAAACGGAACAGCACAATGTCGCCGTCCTTCATCACATAGTCCTTGCCTTCGGAGCGAACCAGTCCCTTTTCCTTCGCCGCCGCCATCGAGCCACAGCTCATCAGGTCGTCAAAGGCGATAACTTCCGCACGGATAAAACCTCTTTCAAAGTCGGAATGTATCTTGCCGGCCGCCTGGGGAGCTTTGGTGCCTTTGGTAATGGTCCATGCACGAACTTCCGGCTTGCCGGCGGTCAGGTAGGAAATCAGTCCCAGCAGGTCATAGCAGGCGGTAATCAGTCTGTCCAGACCCGACTGTGCCAGACCCATTTCAGACAGAAACAGTTCCTTTTCTTCGGGTTCCATGCCGGCCATTTCCGCTTCGATTTCGGCACAAATCGGCAGAACAGCGGCGTGTTCTTCGGCGGCAATCGCCTTGACCGCCGCAAAATACGGATTGCCCTCGGCACTGCCGTCCTGAAAATCCGTGTCGCTCAGGTTCGCCGCATAGATAATCGGCTTGTTGGTCAGCAGGGATACCGTGGAAAGCAGTTCGGCTTCTTCGGGCGTACATTCCACGGTGCGGGCGGCTTTGCCTTCGTTCAGCACCGCTTTGACACGACGGAAAAATTCCAGTTCTGCCTGATATTTCTTGTCGCCTTTCAGCAGTTTCATGGTTTTGTCAATGCGTCTGTCCAGAATCTCAATATCCGACAGAATCAGCTCATAGTTAATGGTTTCAATATCCCGTTTGGGGTCAATACTGCCCTCTACATGAACGATATCATCATTTTCAAAGCACCGCACCACTTGAACAATAGCATCTACCTCTCGGATATTCGACAAAAACTTATTACCCAGTCCTTCACCCTTGGAGGCACCCTTGACCAGTCCGGCAATATCCACAAATTCAATCGTGGCGGGTGTGTACTTTTCCGGCTCATACATTTCCGCTAATTGATCCAGCCGCTTATCCGGCACGGCCACCACACCAACATTCGGTTCAATCGTACAGAACGGATAGTTCGCACTCTGTGCGCCTGCGTTGGTAATGGCATTAAACAAGGTACTTTTTCCCACATTCGGCAACCCGACAATTCCCAGCTTCATAGACTTTTTCCTCTCCTTATCTTACATACTTTCCGTTACACCCGCCGGTGCCGCTTCTGCTTCTTCTTTCAGCAATTGGGTACCGCTGTCTGTGCCGTCCTGTTCCAACGGTTCGGACGGTTCTGACGGTTCCAGCACTTCCGGCTGTTCCAACACTTCTGACGGTTCCAAGACTTCCGGCTGTTCCGTACTGTTGCTGACCGATATTTTTGTGGTGTCGCTGTCTTCCGGTTCATCATTATCCGCAAAGGAACGGAACGCAAACACAAAGGCCGGAATGAAAAAGACCACCGCAATCTGTCCCATGGTGGCATCGCTGAAAGAGTTCTTATCCAACCCCAACAGACTGCCGATACCCCTTGATATCAGGGCTTCACCGCTGAAAAAGGATACCACCGTCATGATCAGTACCAATAAACCCAGTCCGCCAAACACCAAAGACGCTATCAGAAAAGGCTTGCTTTTCATCTGTCAAAACACTTCCTGTCACTATTATCTTATCACGAATTACACCGTGCTGTCCGCTAATAAAGCAAGGCACCGTATTTTCGTATCATGCTGTCAAAGATTTTTTCATCAATCTCACACCGTGCATCTACAATCAGCCGTCCCTGATAGTACCGCAAAGCGGCTTCAAGGGTGGTGGCATCGTTGGTAAACACCACAAACGGCAGATACGACATATCCGCATTATCCGCCAAACCCGCCGCATCATCAGTTGATTCCAAAATGCAGTAAATCGCATTGGCCGAGGAATCGTCCAAATCAATCAGTTCATCCGAGATATCATAACCGCAGTGAAGCGGTTCGGACACTTCAATATTCTGCGGCAGAAAAAACGCCTGCCGATAGCTGGCCGCCGCATAGCTGTCCTTTTCGGTTTCTGCTTCAAACCGCACGTTTTGTGCTTTCAGCCATGCGGTGACAGCGGGTTGCGGCACAGCGGACTGATCCATAAAAACAGAAGCGCCGTTGTCGGCTAACCGTTTCAGCTGTTCCGGCGTACAGGCCGAAAAATCAGCCGCCGCTATCAGCGGAATTTCGGCATGAGGAAAGGCTCGTTTAATCAGCTTTGCCAAGACATCAGCCCCTGCGCTGCACGCAATCCCGAACGCATCGGCTCCCAGTGCCTGCAAGGTAATGAGTGCCGCAATATAATCGGTATCGCTTTCGGTACAGCCTTCTTCATCCACCAGCAATTTAACAAACACGGGTATTTCAAGGTTTTGAGCCGCCAGCACCGCCGCCCGCATATCCCACAGCTTATCGAAAATTTCCAGCCAGATAAACGCCGCTCCGGCATCTTTCAGCAGGGTGATTTTTTCCAGATGGTCAAAATAGGCACTTTCAAACACCGTTTTGCCATACTCTTCCTGCAAGCGGCGGTTCTCACACAGCACACCGCCCACCGGCAGACCGTCCGCACAGGAAATCACCGTTTCGGTCAGCTGTTCGTGCATTTCCGTAAACTGTTCATCCAGTCCGAAATCTTCCAAACGGCTGTGCATAATGCCGCCGGTCGGTGACAGCAGTGCCGTGACGCCTGCCTTAACAGCGGCCTGTTTTTGCTGAAACAATGGTCTTGGATCTACTATTATCCATTCTTCACTGCAAAAATTATCGGGATCTTTTCCCGTCAGGGCATCACAAGAACCGCATCCGTCCGTTATCATCGGAAGTGCAAACGGAAAACTCATGGTTTCTTCTCCTTCCCAAACCCACGGAATGTTGGAGGGCTTTGCCCTCCAAACCTCCCACCAGAGGCTCTGCCTCTGGACCCCCTAAAGGGGCTAACTTCGTGTCGTCCG
>CADCOZ010000005.1 GCA_902803125.1 uncultured Ruminococcus sp. | reverse complement strand
AAGTCAGCGAATTTAGGGAAGGGGGTGCGGGGGAAACCCCTTTTTTCGCCAGAAAAGGGGTTTCCCCCGGTGGCTGACCGGTCAAAAATGATTTCCGTGGGCTGAGGTATGTTTTTCTTGACATCTTTATGTGCCTGTAGTATGATAAGTGTGAAAGAGCCGGCTGTCTAAAAGCGTGTCGGCCAATAAAAAATAAAGGAGAATGTCCTATGGATATCAAAGCAAAAATCGGAGAATTAGCCGCTAAAATCACCGGCGATGCCGCCATGAAGGAAAAGTTTGAAAAAGACCCTGCCGGTACCATCAAGACCCTGGTCGGCAATATTCCTCCCGAACAGCAGCAAGCCCTGATTGAAGGCGTAAAAACCAAGATTAACCTCGATAACCTCGGCGGTCTTGGCAGCAGTTTGGGCGGTCTTTTTGGCAAAAAGTAATCCGGCGGTTCTTTGCCGGCATGGTATGTCAGCTACAAACCAAACCGTTAAGCAGGTGAAAAAAGCATGACGCATGAAGCTAAACAATTTTATTGTCCGAACTGTAACGCAGACCTGACGTTTTCACCGTCAGGTCAGAATTTCGTCTGTGAATACTGCCGCAGCAGCTTTACGGAAGCGGAGGTCATCGCGTACCAGCAGCGATATCTTGAACAGCAGGAAGCCTATGACCCGTATCGGGGACAAATGCCGCCCGAAATGGACATGAACGATGCCGAAAGACGGGAACGGGAACGCTTTCAGGAGGAAACCAATCTCTATTCCTGTCCGAGCTGTGGGGCAGAAATCATGTCAGATGCCAATACAGCGGCGGCCTTTTGTTACTATTGTCATAACCCTGTGATTCTTAAAGGCCGTGTGGACGGAATGTACCGTCCTTCAATGGTACTGCCTTTCGGGTTTGATAAGGAAACTGCTGTGTCCAAATATAAAGAATGGGCAGGGAAGAAATGGTTCATTCCCAAGGACCTGCTTTCTTCTGTTCAGATTGAAAAGCTGACCGGCTTGTATGTGCCGTTCTGGGTGGCTCATGCCTCAACAGACTGCCGCTTTGAAGCCGTGGGGGAGGATATCCGTTCATGGACTTCCGGCAACTACCGCTATACCGAAACCCGCAGTTTTCGTGTGATTCGAGAGGCTCGCATCAACTACGAGGGCATTCCCGCAGACGGCTCTCAAAAAATAGAGGATCTGCTCATGGAAGCCATTGAACCGTTTGACTACAGCAAAGCCCGTCCTTTCAATATGGCATACCTCAGCGGCTTTTATGCCGATAAATACGATGTGGATAAGGAACAGGTACTGCCAAGGATTCAACAGCGTATGTATGAAAATAACCGCAAAATGATAGAAGACACGGTGCATCATACACGCCTTGTGTCACCGCGGCAGTTTGACCGCACAGATGCCCTCAGTTGGGACTATATGCTTCTGCCGGTGTGGTTTATGACCTTTGACTATAAAGGCAAGCTGTGGGAATATGCCGTCAATGGTCAGACCGGCAAGGTGGCCGGTGAACTGCCTGTCAATAAGAAAAAATTGGCGGCGGTATGTGTTCTGTTTGGTCTTTTGGCGGCACTGGTTCTATTCTTTGGCGGCTGGCTGGCAGGAGGGATTGGATGAAAAAAATTACTTTCTTCTTGCTGACAGCGGTACTCATAGCCGTTTTGTGCTGGGGCGGAATGCCCGTTGAAGCTGTCAAAAATCTGTTGGCCGAACAGGATGTCTATACCTATCGGGAAGGTCCCGTGTATATTTGCGATGAAGCGAACCTATTCCCGCAGGATATGCGGCGTGACTTGGCAAAAACCTTTGCGGCCACCGCCGAAAACATCGGTTTTAATGTAGCGGTGTATATCGGCGGGGTGTCCCGCAGTGATGCGAAGATTAAAAACATGGTTCGGGCAGGGGTCAAGAATACCTTTCAGGATACCCCCTATAACAGCACGGTTTATCTTTATGTGGATTTTGACGGCAAAACCAATGCCTATGATTATATGTATACCTCTAACGATGCCTCTCTTTACTACACGAACGGTGATGACGGCACGGAAGACCGTGTGGATAAGATTTTGGCGGCGATGGAAAAAACCTTTCCCGCCGGCGGTCAAACCCCTGTTTTGTCTGATGTCAAACAGGGACTGGAAGAATACTGCCGTCAGCTGAAGTATTATAAGGAAAAAGGCTTGGTAGAAGGTACTTACTACACGGATGCTGCAACCGGTGAATATGTTTATGCTTTTATGGGACAGATTATCCACAGTAAACTCAAGCCCTATAAAAACTGGTTCTGGTTCCTGCTGCTTTCAATAGCCGCAGGTCTGCTGGCCGGTTTGATTGTCCGCTGGGGTGTTAAGCGGCATTATCGCTTCAAAACGTCCGCTTCCGCCTCTGTTTATACCTCTCGTGAACGGATGCATATGATAGAGTCCGCTGATGATTTCTTGGGTACAAGAGTGAGTAAAGTCAGAATCAGTTCCGGTTCCGGCGGTCATTCGGGCGGCCATTCCGGCGGTCATCATGTTGGTGGCAGCGGTGGCGGAAGACATCGGTAAAGGATGTGTCAGAGCGGTGTGTGCAGGGGTTCATTTTATTGATAGGATGAGTTTTAGCAATATAAACAAAAAAACTGTCATATTTTTAGCTGTTATTTTTGAGAAAATCCTTTATAAATCTTGCTAAATGTATTTTTCTTTGGTATAATGATTTTATTAAGATACCAGAAGAATGCGATGGAGGACTATCTATGCCTAAAGGAGATAACAGACTAAAAATACTATATGTACTGGATGAACTCAGACTCAACAGCCAATCTAAAAGCGAACTGCAAGATGACAGATTCCTCAGTGCTTCCGCACTGATCGATATTTTGAATGATAAATACGGTCTGAATGCCGACAGAAAATCGGTCTATAACTATATTGAGAGCCTGATAAAATACGGCTATCAGATTGAAAAAAGCCGTCGTGGTTACTATCTCATCGAACATCATCAGCCGGAAGATGAAAACGGCTTTGAGCTGGCAGAACTAAAAATGATTGTAGATGCCCTTACCGCTTCCCGTTTTATTTCTGCCGCCAAAACGAAACGGATTATCCGCAAGCTGCAGGCTCTGACCGATGAAAACGGCGATAGTCTGGCCAACCGTCTGATTTACTATGAACAGGCGGTTAAGAGTGACAACTCTTCCGTGATCTATAACATAGATGCCATTCATACCGCTATTATCAATGACCGGAAAATCACGTTTAAGTACCGAAAAACCGTTGTGGACTTTGACCTTTCCATGGGACAGCTGGTATCTGTCAATAAAACAGGGGACGATAACAAGGATAAAATCTATTCCCAAAGTCCTTATGCACTGGTCTGGAAGAATGAGTATTATTATGTCATTTGCTACGATGCCAAAACACAGGCCCCCAGAACATTCCGTGTTGATAGAATGAAAGATGTTACGGTAGAAGAACATACGCCTCGGGAAGGCAGCCGCTTCTTTGAGGAAATCAACATTACCGAATATGCCAACACCGCTTTTTCCATGTACGGCGGCGAAACGGTCAATATTCTGCTGCGTGTCAAGATGTCGCTGGCCGGTGTCATCGCTGACCGTTTCGGCAGAAATATTGCCATCTATCATGATGAGAACAGCCAATATTTTCGCTGTTCCGTTAATGTGCAGAAGAGTCCGCAGTTTTATTCGTGGCTCAGCGGGTTTGGCAGTGATATTGAACTGCTGTATCCCCGTGGTCTGCGGGAGGACTATATGCGGTACTTGGACGACATTTTGCAAAGCTATCGCAGTCATGAGGATTCTTTCACCATTTGACAAGACATAATCAACAGCCCCGACATCAAAGTGTGTCGGGGCTGTTTGCGTGTCGGTCGAAGGGACTTTCACAGTGAAAGCCCCCCGACAACACTCCTTCAAAGCTGTTTTTTGCCGCAGGTGTTTAGCCTTGTTCGTTTAGTTCTGTATTCACTTGGAGAAGCAGACGGGCATAAGCGGTTTCCTTGGTGCTGTGACAGAGCGGGACAGCACCGTTTTGCAGTAAAACATGAGAGGTTTCATAGACGCTGTCAATATCACGGGGAAATGAGGACAGATAAAAAGGAATCTGCTTGTGGCGGCATTTTTTCAAAAACCATAAAGCACTGTTGTCCGGCTGTGTGGAGGCCGAAGAGGAATGGTAGGTCATGTGCAGTACCGCCCGACACGATTCACGCAGTTGTATGGTGCGGTAATCCATTCCCGGATAAGGCTGTATCAGCAGGACATCATAGAGCAGGCGAAGCGGTGCGGAAATTGAAAGCGGCGGGGGCGGTTCGTCCACTGTCTGAAGCGGTTCTTCTGAGGGCAGCAGGACATCTTTTTCGATACGGTACAGCGGTCGGCCATCTATGGAAGAAAACCGTCCGGTGACGACATCTGCTTCACGGACGTGGGTGGACAGCCATATGGAACAAAAGCTGTCGCCGGGATTGCGGTAGACGGTAAAAACGCCCGGCCGCTGCTGTCGAATCAGCCAAACAGCTGCCCGCAGATTATCTGCGGCGTTGCTTTGCGGATGCTGCGGAACTTTATCGGCGGCTGTCAGGACGATAGGACAAGCTGTTTTATGCATACACACACCCAAAAAGGCACCGGTATAGGAAAGTGTATCACTGCCATGCGTGACAATCACGCCGCTGTAGCGGGACAAATCTGTTTGCAAAAGGTAATTGGCCAACTGTTCCCAGTGCTTCTTTTGCAGGTTCTCACTCAGTATATTCATCAGGGCTATCGTTTCAAACTGTTCCTCCTGACCATATTGCTGCCGATAAATTTGTAATGCACCGTCCGCATGGCTGTCCGGACGAATAATCCCCTTTTCCAGTATACTGCCAATCGTTCCACCCGTCATTACCAATAATATAGGCTTCATACTCATTCCTCCTTTAGCTGTGTTGGAGGGCTTTGCCCTCCAAACCTCCCACCAGGGGCTTTGCCCCTGGACCCCATTGGGGGAAACCTTTTTCTGGCGAAAAAAAGTTTTCCCCCAACCCCCCCTTCCAAAAATCGCTGTGTTGTATTCTCCCGTTACTTTATCTCACCTTGCCGATTTTTGAAAAGCTCACTTTTCTCACACATTGTTAATTGCGAATTGTTTTCCCCTGCGGCAAGAAATCCAACAGGTTCTTAGGGCGACAAATCCATCAGGGTATCTCTGACCGAAAATTCTTTCGTTGATTCTTGGGAAAAAAGATGGTATAATGGATGAAAAGAGAAGTTGTGGAAAGGAGCATAGACGATGTGCGGTGAAGAGATAGCAACGATGTGGCTGCTGTTGGGCAGCGGGCTGGTATTGCTGTGCCTTATATTGACCTATGCGGCGGCCTTGTGTTGTTCGGTGGTCAAAAATGCTTCGATGAGCAGTTTGAAATCAATGGAAGAAACGCCTGCCGTACAAAAGGCAGTAAAAATAAAGGGTCAGGCCGATTCCTTTGGCCGTCGGCTGAAAGCTTGTGCTGTATTTCATGCGGTCATGGTGGTCTGGCTGTCCGCTGTGCTGTATGGGATTCCGCTGGCGAATGTTTTCGGAGCGGTAATGGCAAAGGTATCCGCTGTTATTGTGTCCGAATTGCTGATAAGCATACCGGTGTCTGCGGTGCTGTTAATGACAGTGTATTTATTGCCGCATCGAGCCGCAGAACATGAACCGGAAAAAACATTGATGAAACTGTACGGATTGATTGCTTTCTGGGAAAAGGTTTTCTGGCCGCTGGCGGCTTTGGGCAGTGGCTTGACGATGATAGCCGCCAAGATATTTTTGCGGAACATTAAACCGGAACAGCCGCCGGAAAATCCGACAGAAGAAAAAATACTGATGATGGTTGATGAGGGAGAGGTCAACGGTACGATTGAAGTCAATACCAAAAGCATGATTGAGAATGTCTTTGATTTTGATGACACCACGGTGGGCGAAATCATGACGCACCGGAAAGATATTATTGCTATCCGAGAAGACGACACACTGGCCCATCTGCGTCAGCTGGCCATTGACAGCGGGCGTTCCCGCATTCCCGTTTACCATGAGGATATTGATGATATCATTGGGATTGTGTATGTCAAAGACCTTTTGCAGTACGTTGGCCGTGATACTTTGCCGGAGGTACTGCCGCAGAGTATTGTTCATACGGCGGCATATGTACCGGCCTCTAAAAGCTGCAGCGAAATGTTCCGCTACATGACCGCCCATAAGACGCAGGTAGCGGTTGTGGTGGATGAATTTGGCGGCACGGCGGGACTGATTACCATGGAGGATTTGATAGAATCCATTTTGGGCAATATTCAGGACGAATATGACCACGAGGACGACAGTATCCGCAAGGTCAATGAATACAGTTTTCAGGTGGACGGAGCCACGCCGCTGGATGAAATCGAAGAATTGGCCGGCATCGAACTGCCCGAAAGCGAAAATGATACGATTGCAGGGTTTATGCTTGACCGTATGGGGCATATCCCAAAATCGGGCGAACATCCTTCCATTATGATTAACGGTACCCGCTTTACGGTGCTGGAAGTGGATGGCCGCAGAATTTCCCGTGTTTTAGTAGTCAAAAAGAATGATTCATAACATTTTTTTAAGGTCAGTGAATCCGAACGATTCACTGACCTTTTTTAACTGACGGGCTGTTGATATTGTGCCGTAGGGAATAACTGTATGAACCGTCAACATAAAAGTTTTTCGCAGCTTTTCAAAGGCTTGCGGGCGACACGAAGTTAGTCCCTTTAGGGAGTGCAGGGGCAAAGCCCTCCAACATACCGTTAGGCGGACTCTGAAGAAGAGGAGGATTCTTGGGTCAGGGAGTCGATCGGCTGGCCATTGAGAAGCAGGACGGCTTGTTCGGCAAGTTGATCGGCATAGGTGCTGTCAATATAACAAAGAGGGACTCCGCTCAGTACCGCAAGGGTTTTGCCGGAGGGCTCCCGCCATAGAACAAGCGTGTCAGAAAAATCTTTGGGCTCAAAGTAGTCAAAGCGGATTTGCAGAACTTCTTTACTGCCATCTGATAGGGCGGCCGGTGTGGCCTGCGGCAGACGCTGGGCAGCATACAGGTTGTTCAGGAAAATGGAGTAGTTGACATAAGAAAACTCTTGGCCGTCAACAGTGAGTGTCAGGGAGGCTGTTTCATAATAGTTCTCGTTAACTCCTTTTTCCTTGCTGAGCTGAAATGCCGTTGTGACTGAACTGATGGTCAGGGTGGTTGTCTGTATGTTTTCGGTGCTGATTCTCAGCAGTCTGTCCGGCCAGAAATCGGTCTTTTGCAGGTCGTACCATGCGTTCTCGGCGGCATAGGTTTGAAAAATCATGTTGTCGTCCGGACGCATCAGATAGAAACGGCCTTCACTGTCTTTTTCGGAGGCCAGCAAAGAAATGGTGCTGCCGTCTGTGCCTTTCATCGCAAACCGCTGATACGGGTCGTCAAGACCGTACCGCTTGATGTCCTCTTCGGTAATGTCAACGGCGGTTACCCATATGGCTTTCAGATTGCAGGCACTGCCGGTGATGGCATTGAACTTGGTGTTGTCACAGGCATAGCGGAACGGCAGTTCCATCAGGTGCGAGGCGGTGTAACACTCATAAGGGTTGGCGGCAATATGGATCTCTTCCGGATAATGCGTTCCACTGCAATGCACCTGTTCGATATCTTCCATCAGACCGGTCAGCTGTTTATCAAACAACTGCAGTTTTTCCAGAAAGAAGGCTTCCACTAACGAGGACTGCACCAGATAAACATTCCGGTCGCCTTCCACACGCAGGTAAACACCTTTGTTGTCAGGGGCTTCTTTACCAAGATAAAATTTGTTCAGGGTCGCATCATTGTAACGGACACTGACGGTGGCACGGGGCTGATCCAGACCGTATTCGCTGTACCGCTGACCGCTTTTGTCCACCAGTTCACGAGCCGCTAAGTAACAGCACTGCTCGGCAAGGTCATTGGTCATGTTTTGGTCGAGTGTATAATTCGGGTACTCCTGCATGGTATAGACCAATTCGGTGGAGGATTCACTGCTTTCTTCGGGATTGACGACCGGCAGTCCGCTGCTGTTTTCTGAAAGACTGCTTTGTGTGGCGGGTTTGGTGTAGGCAAACGCCAACAGTTCATATTCACCGCCCTCATTATTGACCGTAATTTGTTCGGCCATACAGTCGCTTTTGTCAAACAGCAGGATTTCCTGCCCATCGTTGAGGGTGATTTTATTCGAATCCGAAGGCAGGAGCAGGACAATCACCAGAGCCGCACCAAGCAGCACCACTAAAGAAATAACCACAATTAACAGCTTGGCATTCTTTTTCATCTGCAATCTCGCCTCCGTTACCGATGTCTTCTCATCAGGAATACCGTAAAGCCGATACCGAGTATGATGATGGGAATGAGGGCGTAGACAATGAACCCGATGTTCATAGCGGTCTGCTGGTCAATATTGATGTCATAATGGCTGATGATTTTATCGGCCACCGAAATATGTTTTTGTTCCCGATGGTTGACAGCCGCCAGCATATCGGACAGGTACGCCTGATTGTTATAGGCAGAACCGTAGTAGGCTTTAGTGAAAAGGCGATAGGTACCCGATACAATGACCGTGGAGAGTTTATCGTTTTCGCCGTTCTGCCCCTGTGCCAGCACATAAATTTCTCCGGTAATGTTCTTTTCCACGTCCCAGTCATCGCCGGCATCAAAAGGACATTGACCGGACTGGGTGGAATAGCCGAGCAGGGCAGTTGCGATTTCTTCATCTAAAATGCCAATCGGACGGGAATAACCCGTAATGACCGGCAGTAAAGAGGAACTGTTATCATCAATATACAAGCCGGAAATGTATTGACATAATACACCGTCAAAATAATTGGTGCTGCTGCTGTTGATATAGTTCATATTGGTTTCAAAGGCAAAGCTGTGTTCCAAAATCATGCCGTATTCTGCCAGCAGGCCGTCAAGATTTGGAATGTCCGCATCCTGCGACTCCGACAAAAACAGCAAATTCTTGCCGAACGCACCGTTGTTGTTCAGGAAGGTTCTCAGTTTATTAACGGCTTCGGTGGTGTAGTCTTTTGTGGGGGCATAGACAATGACCATTTCGGTATCGGACGGAATATCGTCCTCTGAAAGGGACAGTTCCTGTACCTGATAGCCGTTGGCCTGTAGGGTTTTGGTGAAATAAGAAGTGTCCTGACTGCAATAATCGGCAATCAGCACCGTTTTGGTAACGGTTTCGTTCGTCACGGAAACAAGGGCATTGTCAAGGGCCTGTTCGGCCTGTGAGGAAGCAATATATTGATAGCTGTCCGCATAATTTTCAAAGCGGAACAAGTCGCTGACCTTCAGAATACGCTGATTACTCCCGCAGGATACAATGATATCGGTAGTGCTGAGATCTTCAGACGGATAGTTATCTGCAAAAGTAGGGTTGCGGACGATATCCACATAATTGACCGTGAGCATTCCGTCAGAATACTTTGCCATTTCCTCAGCCATATAAGCTGTCTGCTTACAATAGGGGTCGATGGCCATATACGCATCACGTTCAGTGAGGAAGATGACGGACACATTTTTGTTCAGGTTTTGGGCAATCTGTTTGGACTGCTCGGAAATCTCGAAGGACTTCAGGCTGGTGATATCGGCCGTCAGACCGGAAAATTTATCGGTCAGTGTCACGGCCAAGACGTTGGCCAAAATGACGGCCACCAATACGCCAACGGTAATCAGTGCAGAGAGCAGAGCGTGTTTCGCTTTTCGGCTCAGGGATTTGGCGGATTTTTGGCCGGTGGCCGGCTGTTCGTTATGGTTCATAGCAGACACCTCCTTACGCCCATCTTCTTCTGTCAAGCACTCTGTCTGTCAAAAACAGGAACAAGGCGGTAATGCTGACAAAAAAGATAATATCGGACAGGGCAATCAGTCCCAAAGAAAAGTTGCTGTATTTTGCTTGGAATGACAGTGTGCCTAAAACACCCTTCAGCCAAGCCCATGAAACGGTGGAACCGATGGTATCGATCATGCTGATGAGGACATTGGCGGCAAAGGATACAATGGCCGCCACGATGACGCTTTCTGTCAGCGAAGAGATGAACACGCCGATAGCAATAAAAGACGAACCCATCAGCATCATGCCGAAGATGTTGCCGATAATGACGCTCCAGTCGGGAGAAGCGATGATGGAAAGAATAATGCCGTCCACCAGATACGCCGACAGGCAAATCAGGAGCATAACAAAGGCTGACAGGAACTTAGCAAAGATAATGGAAGGAATCCCCACCGGAGCGGTCAGCAGAGCCTGATCGGTGCGGTGTTTTCTGTCGTCGGCCATCAGCCGCATGGTCAGCAGGGGAATCAGGAACAGCACAATGAAAAACATACTTTGAAACACGCCATAAAGATTGGAAGTTCCCGTGTACAGACACTGAACATAGAAGAAAATGCCGTTAAAGACCATGAAGGCGGCCGCCACCACATAGCCGACCGGCGAAGTGAAATAGGAGCAAAACTCCCGCTTGAAAATGGCAAACATTTATTGATGACCTCCTGTTTCGTGTTCCTTGCCGGAGATAATTTCCAGAAAGAGTTCTTCCAGTGAATGACCGGCGGGCTGCATCAGCAGAATATTGCAGTCGGTTTTGGTCATGGTGCGGTAAATAGAGCGGCGGATATCCTTGGTGCTTTCAATCAGAAATTCGCAGCAGTTTTTTTCGGTTTCGCCTGTTTTGGTAATATGGACAACACCGTCAATGTTTTTGATGGCGGCATAGGCTGTCTGTTCCCGTCCTTCGGTAACCAGACGCACCATTGTGGTGCCGCGTCCCGTGCCGGTTAAATCATCGGTTTTGCCGGAGGCCGCAATCCGGCCGTTATGGATGATGATGATTTTGTCGCAGACCGCCTGAATTTCTGTCAGAACATGAGAGGATAAAATGACGGTGTGCTTTTCGCCCAAGTCACGAATCAGTTTTCGCATTTCGATAATTTGTGTCGGGTCAAGTCCCACGGACGGTTCGTCTAAAATCAGTACCGGCGGGTCGCCCAATAAGGCTTGTGCCAGACCAACACGCTGACGATAGCCCTTGGAAAGATGCTGGATAATGCGGCCGGTGACATCTTCAATATGTACCGTCTGACAAATGGAGGCAATATGTTCCTTCATCGGCAGGCGTATCCGCTTGAGGTGGAACATAAATTCCAGATATCCCTGCACCGTCATATCATTATACAGCGGCGGCTGTTCAGGCAGATAGCCAAGGTTTTTCTTGGCTTCTTTGGGATGCTCCAAAATGCTTTGACCGTCAATCAGCACTTCGCCGCTGTCGCTGGAAAGATAGCCGGTGATGATGTTCATGGTAGTGGATTTTCCGGCACCGTTGGGACCGAGAAAGCCGAGGATATCGCCTTTTTCCACCCGAAAGCTGACATCGTCCAGAGCGGTGCGGTGTCCGTATCGTTTGGTAAGATGCTGTACTTCAATCATGCTGTTTCCTCCGTTTACAGATCAATTTCCAGTCTGACAGGACAATGGTCACTGCCATAGACCTCAGAAAGAATATCCGCCGCTATAATCCTGTCACGGATACGGTCGGACACAATAAAGTAATCAATACGCCATCCGGCATTATTTTTGCGGGCATTGAAGCGGTAGGACCACCAACTGTAACAGCCGACAGCGTCCGGGTGTAAATAACGGAAGCTGTCTGTAAAACCGCTGTGCAGGAGGGTGTCAATTTTGGCTCGTTCCTCATCGGAAAAGCCCGGATTGCCCCGATTGGATTTCGGGTTTTTCAAATCAATCTCCTGATGAGCCACATTCAAATCACCGCAGTAAATCACCGGCTTTTGCTTGTCCAACTGCTGAAGGTACGGCAGCAGGTCGTCCTCCCATTTCATACGGTAATCCAGCCGTTTCAGACCGTCCTGTGCATTAGGTGTATAAACATTCACCAGATAAAAATTTTCTGCTTCAAAGGTAATCATTCTTCCCTCGTGGGAATGTTCTTCTATATTCATGCCGTTATACGTCAGGGAGAGGGGTGTATGCGGCGTAAAGACAGCCGTTCCGGCATAGCCTTTCTTTTCGGCACTGTTAAAGTATAGATGACCGTCCAGCGGCACTTCTGCCTGATGAGCCTGCATTTTGGTTTCCTGCAAACACACAAAATCCGCCTGTTCTTCCCTCACAAACTCCAGAAAACCCTTTTGCATACAGGCTCTCAGCCCGTTGACATTCCATGAAATCAGCTTCGTAACAACCATTCCTTTCTTTTCGCATATTCCTACAGCCTACATTATACCACAAGCCCTTTACCCCTGGCAAGATAAAAAAGTAAGATTCCACGGAAATCCTTTTTGCTCCGTCAGTTCCCTAGGGGAAACCTTTTTCTGGCGAAAAAAAGGTTTTCCCCCAGACCCCCTTCCAAAATTCGCTGACTTGACCTCATCAAGCATTACTATCAACATTATTCACTATTCACTATTCATTACTTCTGTCCGGCTGTCTTTTTTGCGACAAATTTTGCCGCAGGAGTGTAGTATACTGTCAGCAGGTCAATAGATAACAAGGAGGTCATTATATGATATTGCCTGAATTATGGCATCAAAAACCGGATAGAACCCAAAGACAATTGCTGATTGGACAGCTTTTGCTCGATTACGCCTTTTTGTCACGGGATACCATCGGAGAAAGCCGCTGTGGCCGTCCGATTGATTTGCTGAGTATCGGCAATCGTCGTCAGCAGGTTTTGTTCACGGCCGGTTTTCACGGCATGGAGTGGCTGACAACATTGTTGATGATACGGTTTATGGATGAATTGTGTTTTGCGGTCATGACGGGGAAAAGCCTGTGCGGGGTGCGTGTCGGAACGTTTTTGAATCGTCGGGGATTGGCTATTGTGCCGTGTGTCAATCCGGATGGGGTGGAGATTCAGATTCACGGTGCCGACAGTGCGGGAGAATTTCGTGATACGGTCATGCAGGCGTGTAACGGTGATACTTCTCGCTGGCAAGCCAATGCCGCCGGTGTGGATATCAATCATAACTTTGCGGCCGGCTGGGAAACACTGCACCGTCAGGAACAGGACGCAGGCATTATTTCACCGTCACCCACCCGTTTCGGCGGGGAATATCCCGAAAGTGAGCCGGAAAGCCGCACAATTGCCGCCTATTGCCGTACCGGCAATATCAACCATGCCTTGGCGTTCCATAGTCAGGGAGAGGAAATCTATTGGCACTTCGGTTCCTATCGGGAAGCGGAAGCCCTGCGTATGGCAAAAATGATGGCTTATGTCAGCGGCTATCATATCAGCGAACCGGACGGCTTGGCGATAGGCGGCGGGTTCAAGGACTGGTTCGTGGAGCAATTCAAGCGGCCGGCCTTTACCGTGGAAATCGGCAAAGGGGAGAACCCGCTTCCGCTGGAGCAATTAGATGATATCTATCATCAGCTGCGTGAAATGTTGGTGTTGGCTGTGGTACTGTGAAGCAGACATTACGCCGAGTTGGTCGGAAAATAAAAGATAGGCTTGATAAATCAAAAGGTTTGTGTTATACTTCTTGTTGTTACGATGGATTCCGTTACAACACACGTTATATGGTGTGTGAAAAAATGAGGAGCGTACAGCCTATGAAAAAAATATCCGTTTGCCGTTTCTTTTGTCTGGTGGCGGCTGTTGTACTCATGCTGACAGCGGTTGGCTGTAATATGGAACTGCACCAAAAGAATGAAAGTTATGTCAGCCAAGTGAAACAGTTAGTCAACGATTCCGTGACTTATACCCGCAAGTTGTGGGAGCGGGACAATGAATTTGACTGCCGCAGCAGTGAAAAAATCCGTGGCTATCTGTTGGTGGCTGATGACTTGATCAATACGCTTGATCAGCTGCAAAAACTGAAGGCGACCGATGAATTTGATGAGATGGATAAGCCGCTGAAGGAGTCGGCCAAACAAGCCCTGATTCTGATTTCACAGTTGAAAGCGATGGTGGTTTATGCGCAGGAATCGGGCGATGATGCTATTTATCAGCGGGAAAAGGGTAGTTATCTGAATGATTACTATACCTGCTATGATAACATGAAAGAACTTTCTTCTGAAATACAGACCTATTGGCGGAATGCCTGATATAAATATTTACAGAAATGTCAGAATGTGCTATAATATACCCGGCGGACGGTAGCGGCCTGCTTCCGTTCGCTTTTTGCATTTATGGAAACGCTGACGGACTCCTTTAGAGTCTGTTTAATATCTTGCCGCAGAGAAAAAATGGATAAACCATCAACACAGCGATTTTCGGAAGGGGAAGAAGGAATGAATAATGAATAGTGAATAACGAATAATGAATAATATTCGAGGAACCAAAAGTCAGCGATTTTTGGAAAGGGGTTTGGGGGAAACCTTT
>CADCOZ010000004.1 GCA_902803125.1 uncultured Ruminococcus sp. | reverse complement strand
TAGAAAAAGGTTTCCCCCAACGGGTTCCAAGGGCAAAGCCCTCTAACATAACAGGGGAGGTATGGGAATGGACAGACAGGAACTCAGAGAGAAGGCGATGAAACTGCCGCTGAGTCCGGGTGTGTATATCATGAAAAACAGTCAGGACGAGATTATTTATATCGGAAAGGCAAAGGCTCTGAAAAATCGGGTGAGTCAGTATTTCGGTTCACAGAAGCACCATCCGGAAAAAGTACGGCAGATGGTGTATCATGTGGATCACTTTGAATATATATTGTGCGGCAGTGAGTTTGAAGCACTGGTATTGGAATGCAGTCTGATTAAACAGCACCGTCCCAAGTATAACATTCTGCTCAAAGATGACAAGGGTTACTGCTATATCCGGATATCGAATGACCCATGGCGGAAAATCAGCTTTGTGATGCAAAAAGCGGATGATGGAGCCGAATACCTTGGCCCTTATATGAGTGCATGGTATGCCCAAAATGCGGTGGACGGGGCTTTGAAGATTTTCGGCCTGCCAACGTGCCGAAAAGTCTTTCCCAAGGACTGCGGTAAGGGCAGACCCTGTCTGAATTATTACATTAAACAGTGTTGCGCTCCGTGTAACGGGAAGATTTCCAAAGAGGATTATGATGAACGGGTGCGGGCGGCGGTAGAGTTTCTGAAAAAGGGCGGCAGTGATTCTATTCGCCTGATGACGGAACAGATGACAGCGGCGGCAGAAAACCTTGACTTTGAACAGGCCGCCAAGCTCAGGGACAGAATCAATGCCATTAAGAAAATCACGCAGAAACAGCAGGTGGTAGCCACCACTTTGCCGGAACAGGACGTGATAGGCCTGATGACAGAACAGGAAGATGCCGCCTTTGCGGTACTGCGTTTTGCTGAGGGTCGGCTGTATGACAAAGAAGATTTTTTGCTGAAGGACAGTGCCAAAGAGGATGGCGGCGTATTGCGGTCGGAATTTCTGAAACGCTACTATGCCATGCGGGGCAGTCCGCCGCCGTATATCACCTTGGACGAACCGCCGGCTGAAGAGGAACTGCTGTTGGAATGGCTTTCCGGCCTGCGGAACAAAAAAGTTCACTTTGTCTATCCGCAAAAAGGCGAGCGGCAAAAAATATTGGAAATGTGCCGCCAAAATGCCGCTGAATGTCTGGCACAGAGTCATGGCCATTTGGGACATGAACTGTCGGCCTTGGATGAATTGGCGGGACTGTTGGGACTGCCGTCACCGCCGGAATATATTGAATCCTATGATATTTCTAACCTGATGGGCAGTGAAAATGTGGCCGGTATGGTGGTTTTTCGGAACGGACGACCCTATAAACAGGCGTATCGGCGTTTTGCCATCAAGGGCTTTGTCGGACAGGACGACTATGCTTCTATGCAGGAGGTACTGACACGGCGGCTGGAGGAATATTTCAAACACAAGGACAGCGGCGAGGGGTTTGGCCGTCTGCCCGATTTGATTCTGCTGGACGGCGGCAAGGGACAGGTATCGGCGGTGCGGTCGGTACTGGTGCAGTTCGGGCTGGATATCCCTTTGTATGGCATGGTCAAGGACGGCCATCACCGCACCAGAGCCATTACAGACGAAGGGAAAGAAATCGCCATTACCGCCAAACGACAGGCGTTTACACTGGTGTCGAGCATACAGGATGAAGTCCATCGCTTTGCCATCAGCTACCATCGGACAGCCCGCCGAAAACATACGGTTTCGTCCTCACTGACGGATATTGACGGTATCGGCCAGGAACGAGCCAAGGCACTGCTTTCATATTTTAAGACCCTGAAACGGGTGAAAGAAGCAGATATAGAGGAACTGATGCAGGTGCCGAGAATGAACCGTCCGGCGGCTGAAGCGGTTTATCGAGCTTTTCATTCTGAAAATGAAAATGATAACGAAAATCAGGGTGAAATAGATGGAATGTTATGCAAAAAGTCGATTGACAATTGACAGCAATATTTTATAATAAATAATATGAGATGATGGGCGTATTGTGGAAAATGACAGACAATACCCGTTAAAGGAAAGTGAAGCCATGAGAGTCATTACGGGTTCCTGCAAGGGACGTAAGCTGACAGCCCCCGCAGGAGAGGCCGTGCGGCCAACAACCGATACGGTGAAGGAAGCGGTATTCAGCATCATTCAGTTTTCCATAGAGGGCAGACGTTTTTTAGATGCCTTTGCGGGCAGCGGACAGATGGGGATTGAAGCCTTGAGCCGTGGGGCCGCCTATGCGGTATTTTTGGATAACAGCCGTGCGTCTTTGGCGGTGATACGCAAAAACCTGACGCTGACCCGTCTGGAAGAACGAGCCAGGGTTATCCAAACCGATACCATCAGCTATTTGACAGGCTGTCGGGAAACATTTGATATGGCCTATCTTGACCCGCCGTATCAGCAGGGACTTTTGCAGAAAGCCTTACAGTTGCTGCCGGCGGTCATGAGTCCAAGCGGTGTGATTTTATGTGAACATCCGGCAGAAGAAACCCTGCCGGAAACAGTGGGGCGTTTTGCCGCCAAAAAACATTACAAATACGGTAAAATTATGGTTACGGTTTATTCCGATAAGGATGTGGAAGGTATATGACAACGGCAATTTATCCGGGCAGTTTTGACCCGGTCACGGTGGGACATTTGGATATTATCAAGCGAGCCGCCAAGCTGTTTGACCGTGTGATCGTGGCGGTGCTGGTGAATATGGAAAAGAAACCGTGGTTCACAATCAAGGAACGCACCGATTTTTTGCAGAAAGCCACCGAAGGAATGGGAAATGTTGAAATTACTTCGTTCGACGGACTGCTGGTAGATTTTGCCTCCCAGCAGGGAGCCCAGGCGATTGTGAAAGGACTGCGGGCGGTGTCGGATTTTGAATATGAGTTTCAGATGGCTTTGACCAACCGCAAGCTGGACGATGCCATTGAAACCGTCTTTTTGACCAGCAGTGCAGAGAATATGTATCTCAGTTCCAGTATCGTCAAACAGGTGGGATTATTTGGCGGGGATATTGCGCCGTTTGTGCCGCCTTGTATCAAAGAGGATATCATGGCACGGTGCCGCCAGTTTCCTAAAAGAGTGATGGGAGCCAAATAAAGAAAAGGATAGAAAAGAACAGAAAAGGAGAGAATGACAATGAAAATGGAAATGCTGATAGATGAACTGCAGGAATTGGTGGACAGTGCCTTTAAGATGCCGTTCAGCGGCGGCAAAAAAGTGGTGAATGCCGAGCGTATTCAAGAGATTGTGGAAGAGATGCGCACCAATATGCCGCAGGAGGTCAGACAGGCTAAAAGCATTGTAGCTGACCGCAACAATATCATCGCCAAAGCCAAAAAAGAAGCCGAAACCGTGGTTCAGCAGGCCGAGGAACGAGCCAAAGCCATGGTAGAACGCAGTGAAATTACCCGTCAGGCACAGCAGAGGGCAGCCGAAATCGTTTCAAAGGCCAATGAAGAAGCGGCACAGGTGAAGCAGGCGGCCAGCCGCTATATTGACCAGATCATGAAGAAAGCAGACGATGACTTGTCTGCCAATTTAGCCGCCTTGAAGAAAACCAGACAAAGCCTGAGCAGCTATCAAAGAAAAAGCGGCGACACCACAAGACCGGCACCGAAACCGTCCAAACCGAACCGTCCTGACAGCGGCAGCAGTGACAGCGGCAGTGCTTCATCCGGTCAATAAGCCATAGCAAAAGCGTAAGCCTGTGCGGTTCCCAAAAAAAGGGTGATGGTGGTACAATATGAAAAAGATCGTATCGAATACACTGTATGTTTTGTTCTTTGGTTTTGCTTTGACACTGGTTATTGCCTGCGTGATGCTGATCATCAATATCTCGCAGGGTGAGGGACAAAGCTATTTGGATATTGAAGCGGTTAAGATCAGCAATATTACAGACCGTGAAACCAAATATAATACCGTTTCCCTTGAGGTGGAAACCAATACCACCGGCGGTTTTTTGCCGATGCAGAACCGTCATGGCTATGAGGCTCTGAAGGATGACAAAAAAGAGTACCTGTATAACCACCTGATGGAAAGTATTTACAGTATCTCTGATGAAGCAGACGAACACGGTCATTACCGGATCTCCCGCATCAAGGTGTGGGAACGGCGGCTGAGTGAGTTTGATATCAGAGAGGTCATCAACGCCTTTATCAGCGACAATCCGGAATATTTTTGGATCGAGAACCTGTTTGGCTATGCCTATTCGGACGAGGACACCATTATCGAATTCTATTCGGTGCTGTCAGCGGCCGACTGTGAGCGGTATATCCGCCGCTTCAATGAAAAAATCAATGCGGTGCTGTCGGCCATACCGGACGGCAAAAATGAATATGAGCGGGAAAAGCAGATTCATGACATTCTGCTGAAAAACTGTGTGTATAAAACCGGCGTGACCGGTTCAGCCGATGGCTGGCAGTATTTTACCGCCTATGGAGCCATTGTGGAAGGGGAAGCCGTTTGTGAAGGCTATGCCAAATCCATGCAGATACTGCTGTCCCGTGCGGGTATTCCCTGTTCGATGGTACGGGGCGATGCGGGTGGCGTGGCTCATATGTGGAACGTAGTAGAGTTGGGCGGCAAATGGTACCACCTTGACCCGACATGGGACGATAACGATACCGAAGGAACCATCAGCTATGAATATTTCAATCTGACACAGGACGCGATTCTCAAGAACCATACTATTTGTGAAGATATTGAGAGTGTTGTTGACACAGAAGAAAGCGAAAGCATTGACCCGTTGGTTCGCTATAATTTTTATATACCGATGTGCAACCAAAAAGCGATGAATTACTACTATGTGGAAGGCGTTTTGATTCAGGAGTGCAGTACAGCCGATGAAGAACAGCTGACGGCGGCTATTTTTGAACGAGCCAAAAACCAAGAGGTTTATGTTCCCATTCGTTTTGGCAATCAGCTGACCTTTACCGATTATGTTTCCAAGCTGTTCTATGAATCGCCCTATCTGTTCTATGTAGCTCTTGAGAAGGTCAATGTTCAGCTGGACGACCAGCACAAAATCGACCTTTCCGCCGTATCCTTCCTCAAAAATGAAGCGGACCGCACCGTTCGCATCCGCCTGAAACCGGCGGCAGAGGACTCCGGCGAGTGATGTTGGAGGGCTTTGAGTCTCGCCTGTCGGCTCGGTCCGGGCGCTTTGGCCTTGCGGCCAAGGTGTCCACTGGACACCCGCGCTCCCTCCAAACCTCCCACCAGGGACTTTGCCCCTGGACCCCACAAGCCTTTGAAAAGGCTTGAGCGAAACTTTTGTGTTGATGGTGCATTAGTTTTTTCTCTGCGGTAAGATGTTAACCAACGTGAGTTCGATGATAAAGGCCGGCGGACTCCCCCTGTCAGCAGAGCTGAGTTCCCCAAGTGGCTGACGGGATGAAATTGATTTTCGGTTC
>CADCOZ010000003.1 GCA_902803125.1 uncultured Ruminococcus sp. | reverse complement strand
CGGTTTTAGGAAGGGGGTTTGGGGGACAACCCTTTTTCCGCTGGAAAAGGGTTTCCCCCAATGGGGTTTGGGGCAAAGCCCCAACATCAATTTTGAAGGGCTTTGATTTTGTCACGCAGATAGGCGGCGTGTTCGAATTCAAGCAGTTTGGCGGCGGCTTTCATTTCTTTGGTGAGCTGTTCAATGAGCTTTTCACGCTCGGCACGGGTCATCTTTTGTTTGGGCTTTTTGTCATCGTTTTGGTGGGTGGAAATTTCAATGATGTCGCTGACCTTCTTGGTGATGGTCTGCGGAATGATGTGGTGCTCTTCATTGTACTGCTGTTGAAGAGTGCGTCTGCGTTCCGTTTCGGTAATCGCTTTTTCCATGGAATCCGTTACCTCATCAGCATACATAATCACCTGTCCGTCTGCGTTGCGGGCGGCTCGGCCAATCGTCTGTATCAGCGACCGCTCACTGCGGAGAAAACCTTCTTTGTCTGCGTCAAGAATCGCTACCAAGGATACTTCCGGAATGTCCAGACCTTCCCTCAGCAGATTGATGCCCACCAATACATCAAATTCTCCCAGCCGCAGGTCACGAATGATTTCCATACGCTCAACTGTATCAATATCATGGTGCATATACCGCACTTTGATGCCGACGGTCTTTAGATAATCGGTCAGATCTTCGGCCATCCGCTTGGTTAGCGTTGTGACCAGCACACGCTGTTTCTTTTCGGTGCGTAAGTTAATCTCGGAAACAAGGTCGTCCATCTGTCCTTCAATCGGGCGAACACTGATAGAAGGATCCAACAAACCTGTCGGACGAATGACTTGTTCGGCGATGACGGCACTTTTTTGCTTTTCAAAGTCACCGGGCGTTGCACTGACAAATACCGCCTGATGAATACGGCTGTAAAACTCGTCAAAGTTCAGCGGACGGTTATCATACGCAGACGGCAGACGGAACCCGAATTCCACTAAATTGTCCTTGCGTCCTCTGTCGCCGCCATACATTCCCCGTACCTGCGGAAGGGTGACGTGCGATTCATCCACCAACAACAGATAATCTTTCGGGAAATAATCCAGCAGGGTATAGGGTGCCGAACCCGGCTGACGGCCGGACAATACCCGTGAATAGTTCTCGATGCCCTTACAGAAGCCGATTTCCCGCAGCATTTCGATATCATATTTTGTTCTCTGCTGAATCCGTTCGGCCTCCAGCAGTTTGCCTCTGTCCGTGAAATACTTCACACGCTGCTCTAACTCCTGTTCGATGTCCTGTATAGCACTTTCCACTTTTTCACGAGGTACAATATAATGTGAGGCCGGATAGATCGCCGCATGACGCACCGTGCCTTTGACCTCTCCGGTAATCGGATTGACTTCTGACAGCCTGTCGATTTCGTCCCCGAAAAACTCCACTCGAATGACCGTATCCGATGAGTATACCGGAAAGATTTCCACCACATCGCCCCGTACCCGAAACCGATTGCGGGTAAAGTCAATATCGTTGCGTTCGTATTGCAGTTCCACTAATTTGGCCAGCAGTTCATCACGGGGCTTTGTCATGCCCGGCCGCAGGGAAATGACCATACTGCGGTAATCAATCGGGTTGCCCAAAGAATAAATGCACGACACACTCGACACAATAATCACGTCCCGCCGTTCTGAAAGAGCCAGCGTGGCAGAATGACGCAGTTTGTCGATTTCATCGTTGATGGCACTGTCTTTTTCGATATAAGTATCGGTTGTCGGCAAATAGGCTTCCGGCTGATAGTAGTCATAGTAAGACACAAAGTATTCAACGGCATTATCGGGGAAAAACTCTTTGAATTCCGCACAAAGCTGTGCCGCCAGTGTTTTATTGTGTGCCAGCACCAAGGTAGGGCGGTTCAGGCGGGCAATAATATTCGCCATGGTAAAGGTTTTTCCCGAACCGGTCACGCCTAAAAGGGTTTGTTCTTTGTGACCGGACTGCAAGCTATTGACCAGTGTTTCAATGGCCTGCGGCTGATCACCTGTCGGCCGATAGTTCGATACCAGTTTGAATTGATCCATTCTTCCACTCCTTTTTGTATGGGAGAGCGTTGCCCTCCAAAACTCCCGCCAATTTGTTCCACCAGTCACTTGGGGGAACCTGCTTCGAAAATTTGCTGTGGCTTTCATCAAAAACGGCGGCAGAATAACACGAAACCGGCGTTACACGGATTACTGAAATTGAATGGTGAAAAGCCGTTATCACTTAAAAAGCAAGTGTTCGGCAGAAGGAACGCCTCATTCCTAACGCCTTATACTCGCTTTTTTCTCAGCAGAGAACCTATCGGGATAACCGTATCGGTTGGCATGGTCAGCTTCTGCATCGCATGGGGAGCCGCTTCT
>CADCOZ010000002.1 GCA_902803125.1 uncultured Ruminococcus sp. | reverse complement strand
GCTAATACTGAAAACTGAAGACTGAAAACTGAAAAATGAATAATGCTGATTGAGATCAAGTCAGCGAATTTTGGAAGGGGGTTTGGGGGAAAACTTTTTTTCGCCAGAAAAAGGTTTCCCCCAAGTGACTGCCCCTGAGGTAAGGGTTTCCCCCAAGTGGCTGGCGGAACAAAACAGATTTGCCCGTGGTTATTTGCTTTTGATGATAAAAATGGTGGTTCCCTGATTCAGACCGAGTATTTTCCGCTCAATTTTCGGGTGCTTGTAGCGGCGTATCAAATCCCGCAGAGCGGTTCCCTGATGAAATCCATGAATAACTTCCACTTCCCGCACATCGGGCGGCAGGTTTTTGAGGGATGTATCCATATATTTTTTGGCACTTTCGATGGTGTGACCGTGCAGGTCGATACTGAAAAAATAAGCCATAGCCATGCTCCTGCCTTTGCATTGAGATGCTTCTATTATAGAGGCTTTTGAAAGAAAATGCAACTTTTCCTTTACGAAACCGATCATTTGTGGTATAATACACCCGTAACAAAGGAAAGACGGAGGTGACAGAAATATGCTCAGGGAAGGAGAACACCTTGAACCGTTGGGCGGCGGCCGACAAATCATCGTATCACCGCACCATGCGTTTGGGACAGATACCATCTTGTTGGCGTATTTTTCGTCACCAAGACCAAAGGATAAGGCTTGTGAACTTGGTACCGGCTGTGGTGCCATTCCGCTGATTTGGAGCCGTGACAATGTGCCGGCTTTTGTCACGGCGGTGGATATTCAGGAAGAAGCCTGTTCACTGCTGACAAGAAGTGCAGTGCTGAATCATTTGGAAGATAAAATACAGGTGCTTCATGCAGACCTGCGTGAACTTCAGGGAAAGGTCGTCTGGTCATCGTATGACTTGGTGGTGTGCAATCCGCCCTATAAAGCGGCGGGTACGGGTCTTGTGAATCCCGAACAGGCGCATCGGTTAGCACGTCACGAATGTGCCTGTACGTTAGAGGATATTGTGCGGACAGCCGCCAAACTGCTGAACTATGCGGGACGGTTCTGCTTATGTCAGCGACCCGAACGGCTCAGTGATATTATCTGTACCATGCGGCAGTTCGATATCGAACCCAAACGGCTGCGGTTTGTTCAACAGCATATCGGCAAAGCCCCCAAGCTGTTTTTGATAGAGGGCAGAAGAGGCGGCCGTCCCAACGGACTGGTGACCGAACCCGCCCTGCTGATAGAGAAAGAACCCGGTGCTTTGTCGGAAGAAATGATTGCCGTTTACGGGGCATATAAGGAGGCATATTTACCATAATGGCAGGAAAATTATTTGTTGTAGGCACTCCCATCGGCAATTTGTCCGACTTTTCCCCCAGAGCCATAGAAACGCTTTCGATGGTGGATTTTATTGCCGCCGAAGATACCAGAGTAACCATTAAACTGCTCAATAGATTTGACATCCATACGCCCATGATCAGCTACCATAAGTTTAACGCCCATGAAAAAGGCGAAGAAATTTGTCGGCGAATAGAACAGGGTGAAAACTGTGCGATTGTCACGGATGCGGGAATGCCGTGTATTTCCGACCCCGGTGAACTGTTGGTTCAGCAGTGCTGTGAGCGGGGACTGACCGTTTGTGCCGTGCCGGGACCGACAGCGATGGCTTCTGCACTGGCTGTTTCTGGTCTGCCGACAGGCCGCTTTACATTTGAGGGGTTCCTCAGTGTCAATAAACCGAGCCGACGGGAACATTTATTATCCCTTCTGCACGAAACACGCACCATGATTTTCTATGAAGCCCCGCATAAACTGCCTGCTACCTTGCAGGATTTGTACCGCTTTTTCGGGGACAGGCGTATTGCGATTGTTAAAGAACTGACAAAAATTCATGAAGAAGTGATTCGCACAACGCTGTCGGAAGCCGCCGAAAAGTATGCTGACGGCAGTATTAAAGGAGAGATCGTCTTAATCATGGAAGGGGCGGCAGAAGGGTCAGCCGAAAAAGGCACTAATTCACCGGAAGAAGCGGTTGCTTTGGCACAGGAATTGATGGCGGCCGGCTTATCGGCTTCAGAAGCCGCTAAAGAAAGTGCCAAGCTGACCGGTATCAAGAAGGGGGAAATCTATAAAAGTCTGCTGAACGGAAAATAATCGGACAGAAAGAGGAATGATTATGGAAATTATTTTAGCATCGGCTTCTCCGAGGAGGAAGAAATTACTGTCGGCTTTATTCAGCGAATTTCGTGTAGTACCGTCTGACATCAGGGAGATGGTGCCGCGTCATATGCCGGTAGACAAGTGTCCGGAATATCTTGCCGGTATGAAAGCGGAAAGCGTAGCCAGAGAAAATCCCAAAGCCCTGGTGATTGGCTGTGATACATCGGTGATCATTGACGGCAAAATGCTGAATAAGCCAAGAAGTACGGCAGATGCCCGCATGATGATGCAGCTGTTGTCCGGCAAAACGCATCAGGTCATTACCGGCTGTTGTCTGTATTATATGGGGAAAAGCATTACTTTTTCGGAAGTGACGGGTGTAGAGTTTTACAAGCTCACAGAAGAGGAAATCGAACAGTATGTGAATACTACCGAACCGTATGATAAGGCGGGCGGCTATGGCATTCAGAATAAAGGTGCCTTTTTTATCAAGGGCATTAAAGGCGATTATTATAATGTGGTCGGTCTGCCGCTGGCTCGGCTGAAAAGAGAAGTCGATATTTTCCTGAGTCAGGATTTTTCTGAACAACCGTCCGGCCGCAAATAGAACAGCAAATCAATCATATATACCGCATCTCTCTGCATATAGGTGAAACAGAATGCTTGGGAGGTGCGGTATGAATTTTTTGAAGCTGATTTCTTTGGTTCTGTTTTTGACCATCATCACAGTATCCTTGCCGCTGAAGCCGGTCAAGGCTTTGTCGGACGAGGATATTTCTGCGCCGTCAGCGGTACTGATGGACGCTGATACGGGAACGGTGCTGTTTGAAAAGAACGCCCATGAGGTCAGGGCTTGTGCATCTATCACCAAGGTCATGACACTGATATTGGTCATGGAGGCTTTGGAAAGCGGTCAGATACAATGGGATACTGTTGTCAGCACATCAGCCCACGCTGCCTCTATGGGCGGTTCGGATATTTGGCTGGAGCCGGGAGAAACCATGACGGTGGACGAAATGGTAAAAGCCACGATTGTGGCCAGTGCCAACGATGCGGCTGTCGCTTTGGCGGAATTGGTCAGCGGTACGGAAGAGGAATTTGTAGCCGCCATGAATGCCAAAGCCAAGAGTTTGGATATGAAGGAAACCGTATTCAAAAACTGCAACGGGTTGGATGAGGACGGTCATGTGACCAGTGCGTATGATGTGGCGGTGATGTCCAAAGAACTGCTTCGGCACCCTAAAATACTGGAGTACAGCGGTATCTGGATGGATGAACTGCGGGGCGGCAAAACACAGCTGGTCAATACCAATAAACTGCTGAAAAGCTATCAGGGCATTACGGGACTGAAAACCGGCACCACGTCCCAAGCGGGCAGCTGTATCAGCGCTACCGCACAGCGGGACGGCCTGCATTTGATTGCCGTTGTATTAGGCAGTCAAACCGGCAAAGAACGTTTTACCGATGCGGCTAAATTGCTGGACGAAGGGTTTGCCCATTATACATTGGTACAGCCCACGGTACCGAAAGAGGCTCTGCGGGAACTGCCCGTGACCAACGGTATGCAGGACGCTGTTTTGACAGAATGCCAAATCACCGAACGGCTTTTGACAGAAAAGGGAAAGGACGGTACCCTGACACCGCAGGTGTATCTGCCGGAGAGCATTGAAGCTCCCGTTGAAAAAGGAGAGGTCGTTGGCAAAGTGATATACAAAAACGGCGGCCATCAGACAGCAGAGTATCCGATTACCGCCGGTGCTTCCGTGGAAGCCGTCAATTTTCAAGATGTGATGGGGCTGTTCCTCCGCAGTATGGCAGGATAATCAGCCGTAAGTATAGTCTAAATCGTACAGTTCAAACGCTTTTTTGAACAGCAGATTGCAGTCCTCGTATTTGGCGTACAGGGACAGACCGTTCATGGTGACGGCAATAAAAGTGTGGCCGTTCATGGTAGCAGAAGCCACCACAGAGGTGCCGGCCTGATCCGTAAAGCCGGTTTTCAGACCATCGCAGTATTCGGAATAAAAACCGGAATCCCACTGAATCAGTTTGTTGGAGTTGGACCAGGCAATACTGCCGCCCTTCACTAAATCCCATTCGACATAGGCTTTACTGCAGGATTTGCTGATGAGCGGAATACTCTTGGCGTAATC
>CADCOZ010000001.1 GCA_902803125.1 uncultured Ruminococcus sp. | reverse complement strand
GCCAACAGTACAAGCCCTATCGGGAGCAGTCCCCTCGGCGGTTATCCGTCCACTAACAGTACAAGCCCTATCGGGAGCAGTCCCTTGGGCAGTTATCCCTCTGCCAACAGTACAAGCCCCATCGGGAGCAGTCCCTTGGGCGGTTATCCGACTGCCCATAGTCAAACCGTCAACGCCCCCGCACCCTCTGCCCCACAGACATCTGCCCCCGCACCCTCTGCCCCACAGCCGTCTGCCGCAGGGTCAACACCAACAGCGGTTTCTTCTGCCGTCCGCAGAAATGCGGCTGTTCCGTTCATCGGATGGCTCATCGGTTCGGTACTGCTGACCGTTATCATCGCCATTTTCGGCGAATTATGGATTATCCCGTTCTCCATTTTTCAGCTGTGCGCCGGCTTATGGGTCTATTTTTACTGGGAAAAGCCGACCCGTTACCGCTATTTCAAGCGGTTCTTAATCGGTCTGGGAGGCACGGCTGCTTTATTTCTGGTGCTGCGTCTGCTGCTGCCAAAATACTTTCAGGCGGCTTCTGCTCAATGGCTGATCCTGATGTGCTGCAACTTTTTCTTGATTATCGGTGTCGGCATGATCGTTTTCATTAACGTCAACGTCCACGGCCTGAAGAAATACTGCACAGAAACCGTTTCAGCCATGTGTGTTAGGGTACTGACACAGCGAAGACGTTCGGGAAAACACCACACCACTGTTTACTGTCCCGTCTATGAATACTATTATCAAAACAAGCACTATGAATCGCAGGAAACTTTCTATTCCAGCCACACCCCTCCCGAAGTCGGCAGCTGCTATGATATTCTGATCAACCCGTCCAATCCTTCCGAATTTTACGATATACGCCGCAAAGGCAACGACCGTCTCCTGTTAACCGTTATTGGCGGTTTCTTTAGTGCATTCAGCATTTTTATGATGCTGTTAACCATTCTTGACTACGCCGCCAAACATTTATCATAAAAGATTTTACCCCAAAGGAGGTATCCGCTGATGTATAATGACCATGATAACAAACCGCTTGATTTCGGTTTTTCCGAAGAAGATAACTGGATCAGCGGTACAGGCTTTTTGGGGGAAACGCCCGCTGACCGCAATCCTTCCCCGCAGGAAACGCCGTTTCACACCCCCCCGGCGGACACTAACACCTCCACGCCTGTTTCGAACACGCCTCCCCCGATTCTCACACCGGATCAGCCCTTTCCGGAGTTTCAGCTTCCGTCTGTGCCGTCTTCTGATACCGCCGCACCAAAAGCCGACACCCCCTCTTTGTTCGGCCGCTATTATGACTTGGAATCTCCCCCTGCTGACCGCAGTGCCATCAGCAATTTCACCCCGGAAGAAATCGCTTTTGCAAAATCCCATTACAATGCCGGAACACCGTATTTTGGCCGCTTCAGTTTCAGCCGCTTCAAAGACACGCTTGTGCAGATGTTTGCCAACCCGCCCGTGCGGGTCACCCTCTGGCTGGCACTCTCCATTTTGCTGACCATTGTGGCCTGTGCCTTTGAGGAATGGTGGACAGTTGTCCTGTTTGTCTATCAGTTCGCCCCCGGACTTCTGCTGTACTATCACTGGACCGTCACAAAGCGTTCCGGTCTGTTCGACATCTTTTTATGCCTGATTTCTGCGGTAACGCTGACCCTCGCTATCATGCGGTTCACCGTGCCGGAACTGCTGGCGGCCATTTCCGACCAGTGGATTTTCCTTTCCCTGATGGGGGTTATCAATGATGTTTATTTGAGCTTTACAGTGATTCAGCACATTTCTTCTCACGCCAAAAAGAAAGCATGCAGTGAATATGTGGTTGGCACCTGTTTTGATTTACTGTATCGAAAAGTCCGCTATCGCGGCATATACCGCACCCTGTATTGTCCGCTCTATGAATACACCTACAAAAACAAGCAGTACCGCGTTAAAAGCTCCCACTACTTCCAATACGGTGTCCCGCGTATCGGCGGACAGTGTGTTCTTCGCATCAATCCCTTGGATCCGACAACATTCTATGATACCGCTTCTGTCCGTTCACGGCTTTCTGTCGGCTTCATTGTATGCTTTATCGCTATTGTAATGAATCTTTTCTTCTGTTTTCATCTGATTGCAGGCAACATGGATTTTGCTTTTTAAAAACCACAGCGTTTTCCGAACCGTTACGGCACCGGAAAACGCTGTGCTTATATTTAGCACCTGTTGCTGTAAAACTGCTGACAAGCCTTTTCAAGGGTTTGCGGGTGGACAAAATTATATTTCCGTGTCATCGGTATGTTGACAAAAACGCTTTTTAGTGGGATAATAAAACCCTAAATATATTTAACGCCTGCTTCATATCCTGCCGCAGAGAAAATGCTTCTGCACCATCAACATAAAAGTTTTTCGCAAACTTTTCAAAGGCTTGTGGAGTGCAGAGGCAAAGCCCCTGTTGGGAG